>JAGCDW010000008.1 GCA_017650945.1 Alphaproteobacteria bacterium
CCGTGGTGCGGCCTGTGGCGGGTGCGGGCGGCCGGCGTTACTATCGGCCGGAAATGGTCGCGCGCCTGCGCACGATAAAGGATTTGTTGTATAACCGCGGTTTTACCATTGCGGGTGTCAAGAAAATGATACGCAGTGGCGAATTTTCTGCGCTTGATACGCATGAATCTTGGACACCGGCCCTGCGCCCAGAGCCACAGCCCAAACCGCACACGCAAAGTTTTGACTCGGAATCGCGGTTGCAAAGTGTATATGATGACTTTATGAACGAACGTTCGACCGGCCCCGCGTCTATTGATTTTACCAAGGTTGATATGGCAATCGGATTGCTGCAACAGGCACGCGAATTATTGAATTAAAGGGGATTAAAATGGCGGAATATATGACCGAAGAAGAAAGACAACTTTTGCATGAAATTGCGAAAGACGCAGCGGCGTTTTTGCATGCGAAAAATCCGTCAGAAGAATTCAAACTGGCAGCGACCTTTGTAAATCCGTACGTTCTTCGTTTTATTGAAAATCAAAGCCATATGGTGCGTATGATTGCGGCAAAGTTAAATTGTGCGACCGAACCGTTGATTCACGGAATTACACCAGAAATCCGCGCTGCATTAAATAAAAAAAATACGCGTGGCATAATTGGTGCGGACCTTAGTCGTCGTGAAATCGAAGAATATGCAAATGCGATGAATGTTATGAAATATGGCTTTGCCGTCGAAGTGCTTTATAAAAGAGCACGCTAATTTTTTAGTGTTTCACGTAATTCCAACATATCATCAGGCAGATTCGTTTTAAATCGCATAGTTTTTCCTGTTGTGGGGTGTGCGAATTCCAAAATCTGTGCATGCAACATTTGTCCATCGTGTGTTTTGATGAATTCTAATAAATCCGGATTTTTAACCGAACCCAATCTTGCTGATGCGCGACCATATAAACAATCACATAATACCGGAAAACCATGCGAAGACAAATGGACTCTTATTTGATGTGTTCGACCGGTCATAAGTGTACAACGAAATTCTGAAACACCGTCGCGTGGCCAAGCATCCAAAACCTCAACAACAGTGTGTGCCGGTTTGCCCCCGGTCTTTACCATGGTCATCTTTTGCCGATTACGTGAAGACCGTGCGATATTGCCAGTTATATCTGCGCCTGTCCAATTTGGCACGCCCCAAACAAAGGCGATATATTTTCGGGTCAAATTATGTGTGCTGAACGTCTTTACCAACTCACGATAGGCTGCATCGGATTTAGCCAATACGACAACACCGCTGGTGTCTTTATCCAAACGATGAACAACGCCCGGACGCGTTGGCCCACCAAGTGCAGATAGATGTGTATGCGACAATATATTTTGAACCAATGTCCCGGTTTTATTTCCGGCTGACGGATACATAACAACACCGCGTGGTTTATTGACAACGATTATATCATTATCTTCATACAAAATATCCAAGTCTAAATCATCGGATATGTTATCTGTTGCGACATCTGTTTGTACAGGCGGTATTTCGACAACGATTTTGTCGCCCACCTTTACCTTTTCAGAAAATTTTATATTTACCCCATTCCGCGAAACATTAAATTTTTGAATTTCACTGCGTGAAAAGCCAGATAATTGCGCCACCAAAAACTTGTCCAATCGCAGGCCGGCGGATTCTGGGGCAACGACAAATTCGCGTATATCCATCATAATTATTTAAAATCCTTCCATTCAGGGCCACGAACGCATTTTGAAAAATCAATATCTAATTCATAGTCGCCAGTTACTGGGCATTTTAATAACCCTGTGCTTTGTGCCTGATCCGCGTCGCGGGTGGCATAGCGCCATGTGAAACTTATTTCTGTGGGGGCATGCACACAGACAAGTCGCAATATACCTGTTGACTGGCGATTTGGGCCAAGCCAGATTCTAACACTGTCTGCTTCGCCATAGCACGGAAACGCATCAAGATAGTATAAAACGATACCGCGCTGAACATCAGAATTGGTCCATGTAAAATTTCCGACATATTGCCGTAAAGGCAAACCAGTTAATGCCGCCCAATCGGTTGTCGTTGAAAAAATACTTATGCGCGGCGCAGGTGGCGTTGGTGTCGGTGTGTCATCTGCAATTGAATTCAAAGACAAAACAAGCGCAAAAAAACAAAACAAAAAATTCTTTATCATTTCTCATTCTCCATATTCATCAATTCAACCCCAACACGTTTTACCCCCGAAACATTTCCTGAAAGTTTGTGTGTAAAACTAACCGATTGACCAACATCTAAAAATGTTGCCGACGGCATAAATTTCTGTCGTGCGATTGGCGCACCATCATCGCCATAAAGCACGATTACCAAATCTGGAAATGCGTAAATATCGTCAGAACGGTTAGTTACGGTTCCTGTAACGATAACTTGGTCCATGCCATTATTGGTTACAGTTTGAACATTATCTATTACTGCGACAAGCGGTCTTTTGTCCGAACTGTCGCGCCGTGATGTTATAATTACCGTAACAGTAAATATTGTCGCCGCAAGCAATGCACAAAGTGATGCGATAAACATCATCAACCATGAACGGTGTGATTTATTACTTATCGTCCATGTATGACCACATATTGCGCACTTTACTTCGCCCGAAGTATTTGAAGGCAAATTATATTCTGTTTTACAAATATCGCATTGTACTTTCATATCGTTTCCCTTATACCACTGGTATACCATAAATTATTTCAAATTCAACATTTGATATTTTCCACGTACATTTTTCTGAATATCATTTATCGCGTTCATAAAATCGCCCATAGTCGCATTTTTATTTGATGTAACCGCACTAAATATCTTTGTTGAAATAGAACCATAAACAGACTCTCGCCGTAAAATACGTGTCGCCATATCAGAAAGTATAGATGAATTTATATCACCAAGGTTTGCAACACGGGTGTTAACATCCCAATAATAACTCGGATTAGTCGAATCAACGATTTCACTTTTGACCCCAAGTCTAGGCGTTATTGATCCAGTAAAACCGACCGTTACGTACATCGCGCTAACGCGACCTTCGGTCATATCAAGTGAACCGCCAACGCGTATTGTTGATAAAGACCCAGACGGTACCGATAAACCACCAAGTGTCAATGTTGTAACCGATAAATTATCCGCAGTAAAAGAAGATAGTTTTGCGAAATCCCCAAGACTAAGTGAACCATTTATGCTGATGCTTTTTGAATCTCCCGAAAGCGTCCCAGAAACCAATGCAGTTTGTGTGTTGTATTGTGAATCTATGGTTGTTCGATTCTTAAATATAACATCGGTTGCCATCAATCTGCCGATATCCAAAGATTCTTCCAAAGACATACCGTCTGCATTTACAAATGTTGCGTTATTTATATCGCGGTCCCCAAGGTTTAAAACCGATGCCATTGTTGCATCTGATGCATTATCCGAAGGCACACGCCACAAATACATCGCGTTATCGCGTGTCATTGCTGTGGTTTGAATAATTCCTGAGGTTGCGCCAATACCCAAATCAACCGTATCTGCGCGCCACGTTCCGAAACCGCCGTATGCGCGTGTTCCATCAATGAATCCAATTTTATCGTCGCCCATTTTAACGATTTCGCGTGTCCGCACAGATGTCAAATCTTCGTCATTGAACACGATTACACCCTGGAGTGTTGATTGTCCACCGGCATCACGAGATTTCAAAATTCTTAATTGATATTTATCCGCCATATCCTTTGCGAAATCGGCATCAAGTCCATATTCAACCAAATCAGATAATTTAATTCGTATAATATTCCGCCCCAATGTTTGCAACATACTTTCACGATTTTGTACGATATAGTGTTCCAAAACAGTCTGAATATGTTGCATTTGACGTGTAACGCGTAAATTTTCAGCGCGTGCGATGGCTCGGGTTTGATAATTGTATATAAACGGTATCAGTGTCCCCGCAAGTGCGATAGTTAGCAAAAACTCTATCAACACCGTCCCGCGTGATGAATTTGACATGGAAAAAATTCGATTATGTTTTTTCATTTTATTCCTGGATTTGTTCTCCAATCACTTTTGGTTATTTCTGTAAACTCTTCGCGGCCCGGCATCGGTGGAATTGGCGACCGTGCCAACGTTAGTTTGACGAAAGAAGGTGGGTTTTTAGATGGGAAAGACCAATTGCCTAATTTTATCGGTGCGGTTGACGATAACAAAAGTTCGCCTGATACTGTCAAACCATATGAACCAACAAACGTTATTTCTCCTGCTGATATATACGGCGCGTATACTGTTCCTGTTGTCATACCCGCAAATCCGCTTATTGTTTTAAGACTTGTAGATTTAAGTATAAAATTATTACCAACATTTATAGACTTGTTTATTGTTGCACGGTCGGCAATGATACGTCCATTAAGGTCAATTCCAGAACCATTTAATTTCTTGGCTTCTATGTTTCTAAAACCACTTACATCGCCGGAAACACGCAGTGTTCCAATCGTTGCGCTATCGCCGGCTAAGTTTGCACCGGACGAAAAGTAAACATTTTTTGCATCGATTGATTCCGCGTTTACAAATGTAGCGTTAAGGTTTCGTACACGCACAGATTTTCCGTTTATTCCACCGACATTATATATATCGTGATTTCCCATATTTAAATCGCGCAACATCATATTTAATTCTTCTTCGCCGGATGATCCGCGGTGCAAGAAACGTGTTACATCAAAGTCGCCTTGGTTGCGTGTTATTTTATAGATTATATTACCTGGGGCAAAATCTGGGGCTGTAACCGCCCAATTATCACCATATGCGATACCATCAGACCCAACCACAGCGGCATCTGCGCCAACATTGTTCGCGATACGTGCGATACGTTTAGGTGTTGTCTTTAAATCGAACGCAAGATATATATCAATAACATTACCACCATTGATTTTATATTTATCAATGAACCCCGCAGAAATAGATTCTGAAATTTCGGCGCGTTCGGCGTCAGATAATTTTATCTGGGCTTCTTCGGGCCAAAGGTCTTGATTTAACCTAACGAAATTCAACATGCCTTCGCGCAGACTTAAAATATCATTTGCGATTGCCATATCGTGTATGGTGTGTGTTGCGTCAGTAATCATAGAATAAGTAAAAGGTGCCGCCACAGCGATAATAACCATGGCCAACAAAACTTCGACCAAGCCGCCACCGCGCTGTGCCACAACATCAGATTTTTTCAAGATTCTATGCCTAGTTACAATCACTTCCGCCTCTAATTAAACATTGTTTTATATCTATGCGTTGTTCAAGTCTTTGCCAAAAAACATATTGGCAAATTATATATTGCGCCAAAGATTTTGCGTTATATGAACTGCCGATTGATGATATTATTGAACTGCAATTTACCGTTGCATCATCTTCTTGTGTTGGGTTGGCAAGTATTTCAAATGCGCCATTATCAATTGTGTCAACCAATGCGTCCGGTAATATAGAAGTCCCAGACGGCCGAATGTCCAATAAAGTTGCACCGTCGCCTTGACGTGCAAGACTTGAAGAAGTTTGTTCTTTTAATGTTATGTAACCTGTGCGTATACTGTTTGCATCCATTCCACTGGCGGAACTGTATGTAAGTGTATTCGCATCAATAAACACGTCTTGCCCGCGTGAAACATTTACAAAAGAACCAACATCTAACCTTTCGACATTAAACGTTATACGACTTGTAACCAGGTTGCCCCCCACTGACCACTTTGTTGGTCCGGTAAAACTTGTTCGTCCGGCAGACATATCAAAACTTACAATATCCGCATCACCAACAGTCATGTTGCCAGTGTCGCCAAATTTTGAAACTGTTCGTGCAATCATAGACCCAACCTTTAACGACCCGCGTGTCAAAGAAAGTGCGGCTTCGCCGGCCACAGATTGGAATACTGTCTTGTTTGTATTTAACATTTTTATCGAGCTGCGTTCTTTGCGACCGGCTTCGGTTCCGGTTATTGATAAAGTTACGACTTCACCCGTATCAAACTTTGCCCGGCGCGCGAATATGTTCGCAACATTGTTAAGGTTATTTTCGCCCATATCCAAATCTGCTAAAAACGCCGAAGACGGTGAATTTCCATCATTACGACGCACGACATCCGAAAAAACTTCGCCAAGATGAATTCCGACATCTATGTTTTTATTGTCTTGTTCGGGATTAAATACTGCATAAAAACCGATGCGTCGCGCAAGTTCTGCGCGCTGCATAGTATTGATTTTTCCACCGGTTAGTCGGATAAACGCGGAAACTTCTTGTTCATCCTTGTTTACAATTAGACTTATATCCTGGCCCAGTGCCGTCCGTGTAACAAACCCAATCGGCAATCCATAAGGTTCTAATAAATCAGTCAATTTTTCGCCAGAGATTTTTGTTTCATTAAAAGGTAAATCCGATGCATTTTCTTCAATATAAATCTTTGCTGCGGTTCGAATAGTATCAACCTGTCGCGTGGCGGAATACATTTGGGCCGACATATCACGCACGGCGAGGCGATGCGCTAAAAACGGCATAAACACGAATATCAGTGTCAATGCAAGTAACGCCTGAATCAAAAAACTTCCGCGTTCTGACGACATAAGCCCTCCTGAATACATAAAGCATAGCAACAGAAAAAATTTATTGCAATTGGTTTTAAGATGTTTTATCATCTGTTTTGTTTAATGGTTCGGTTGTTATCCGAACAAAGTTTTACCAAGAGTACTTTCCAAGAAAAAAAGAAATAATATGCAACCAAGAAGAAATCAAACAAATGCGCGTGGACAATCGTCTACAGGTTCAAGAAATCAATCACCCATTACGGCTATGATTCAACGTTGCCACAAATGGCGCATGAAGCGTAAACAGTACATGGACCAGGCGCGACTTGCGACGGATGAAATTGAACGTGAACGCTTGCTGCAATCTGCGGAACATTACGGCCGTATAGTTAATGAAGAGCAAGCCAAGATTGATTCAAGCCGTGCGCCGGGCGATAAAACACCAATTCCAGAAATTCCGGCGACAATTGAATCAAACGGTCAAACCGGGAATCCTGAAAATCCAGAATCCCAAGAAACTGACGAAGAACAGGTTTTCCCTACATTTTTAACAAGTTTGAATTAGTTGATATAAAAGTTTTGATAAACCGGCTTTGCGCCGGTTTTTCTGTTGTTCGCACTAATCACTAATTTCCCTTTTCTTTTTTTATTTTTGAATTATAATGCGGGCATGTTGAAAAAAATTAAATCTTTGATGATGCCACGCGCGACCAAGATAACGGCCGGCGAATTGGCAAAAATGTTTGGGCTTGAACTGCGCGGGAATCCCGACACGGTTATATCTGGTGTTGCACCAATCGCGGACGCGCGCGCGGGTCAGATTGCGTTTTATTCGACCGAACAAAACAGCAACGCTTTCAAAATTTTACCCATATCCGTGTTGGAAAATACGCGCGCAAGTGTGATTTTGCTGCAACCGGAAATGGTGTTGCACGCACCCGATGGCGCAACACTGCTGGTATGCGACAGTCCGCGCGGCGAAATCGTAAAGATTTTGGGGGTGGTCTATCGCGAACCGCCACGACGCGGTGTGTCTGCTGATGCGGTTATCGAACGTGGCGTGTTCTTTCGCAATCGGCGCAGTGTTTATGTCGGACAATTCGCGACTATTGAACGCGGCACGGTAATTGAACCGGATGTGAAAATTTATCCAAATGTTTATATCGGGCGCAATGTGACAATCGGGCGCGGCACGGTTATCCATTCGGGCGCGCACATTGAAAACGCGACAATCGGTGCGGATTGCGTAATCCATAATGGCGCATCAATTGGCAAGGACGGGTTCGGCTATACCCGCCAAGACGGCCATAATGTCTTTATTCCGCACGTCGGCCGTGTGGTTATCGGCGACCGCGTGTCAATCGGCGCAAATTCCTGTGTCGACCGCGGCGCGCTTACTGATACAATGATTGGCGACGGAACGAAAATCGATAACCTTTGCCAAATTGCGCACGGCGTTGTAATCGGGCGCGAATGCTTTTTGGCAGCGGGCGTTGGCATCGCAGGCGGCGTTAAAATCGGCGACCGGGTATTGCTTGCCGGCCATGTAGGAATCGCGAACGGGGTCAAAATTGGCAATGATGCCGAGGTTGGCGCCAACAGCGGCGTTTTCCGCGATATTCCGGACGGCGGCCGCCATATGGGCTATCCGGCGATGCCGGGCACGGAATTCTTGCGCCACTATGCGTGGGTGAAAAAACATTTGAACGACTAAAATCAAAAGGGAACAAAATGGTTGATGCAACGGGTATAGAACGCGTAATTCCGCACCGCGGACATATGCGCCTGGTCGATGAAATTCGCGAATTTACGGATAAAACTGCGACGGGTATAAAGTATGTCCGTGACGACGAATTTTGGTGCGCGGGGCATTTTCCGGCTAAATCAATCATGCCCGGTGTATTGATTGTGGAGGCCTTGGCGCAAACCGCATGCTTTACAATTTTGAACGCAATCGGCAATAACGGCGGGCGGGCACTCGGTTATTTCGTGACGATCGAAAATGCAAAGTTCACACAAATGGTCACCCCCGGCGATGTATTGGAATTAAAGATAGAAGAAGTCGGCGCGAAAATGAAACTGCATAAATTCGTTGGAAACGCGTTTGTAAATGGCAAACGTGTTGCAACCGCAACCTTTTCCGCCATGCTGGACAACGATCCACAGTTTTAATTAGTGGTAAGTGTTAGTGTAAGTGATTAGTACCCCGCCCGCATTCGCGGGCGGATGTTGATTTGTTAATATTTACAACTTGAAATCTTCCTGGCAATTTATACTATCTACTTCCAAAAGTCCGCCGTCAAAATCATTAATCTCGGCTAAGCTTTTTTTACAAAATTTTTCATTAAATTTTGACACACAATCTTGAAATGTTGGTGTATAATCACCACCTAATGCACCAGAATTAGAACCCTGTCGAACAGTCCCTACTGGCTGATTTGCTCCAACGGTTTTCGGCACAACCCTAATAAAACAACCAGCGTTTCTATAACCCGGGTTAGGATTATCCCAATTCTTTATTTCAACAGTAATCACTTCTCGAGCTTTTAATTTACATCTGCACTTCAAAGCGAGTTCTTTGGCTAACTCGTTACAATTCCCTTCACCTATATAACCTGTCTTAACAGGAACATCTTTTGGCCAATGGAAGCAGTAACCAATCTCTTCTACTTCTGCGGAATATCTACTTTCTGGCGACATGGCTCTATTATTGTTTTCCGCAATCAATGCATCTACAAATCCTGTGCATAAATCCGGGCATTTTTTGCCACTTTGACCGCGTCCGTTTTTAAGGAAATCTGACATATTACATTTATCCAAACAGACCTGTGTTGCTTGGCGTAATGAAAACGATTGTTTCTTTACCAATTCGTCCAAAATGCGTTCGTGTGTTTTGCGCACATCCCATGCCGCGTTACTCGATGTGATAAATCCCGCCTTGGTAAGGGCCGTCGAAATAACTTCGGAATTCCATTTGATAACCGTATCAAAGTCAATGTTTTTCGCAAACGCGATACCTGTGGACAGCACCAATATAGATGTAAGTATTTTTTTCATGTTAGTTCAGCGCCCCCTCGCATTTTTCGGCTATGTTAACCGCTTTTTTAATTGCACCAATTTGTGTTGCGTTAAATATTGTCGCAACCGCGGATGCGCCCGTTGCGCCACCCGCCAATACATTTGATGCGGTGTTCAAACTTTTTCCTTTATCGTCATTTTGTCGCGTGGAATCAGAATTCGCAGATGCTGATGTTATTGTCCCAGCAATCGCGAATGCGGCACCGGTTCCACTGGATATCGCGGCACCACGTGCCTTTTTGTTTATGTCGGTCAAATTCACATATTCCCAATCGCGGCATGCATTGATTATCGTGTTCGCTTTGGATATTTCGGCGGTGTCCGTGGTTTTTGCGGCCTGGGCCGATGCCCTTGCGGTTGATAACCGTTTAACCGCGGTAACACAATTATCTATGCGCGATTGCAAATCATCATCTACTTTGTTCTTTGCAGCGATAATTGTGCCCGCCGTGTCTGCAACCGCCGTTGCCGCCAAAGTTCCGGTGCGAATATTTCCCAATGTCTTCGATTTTTGTTCCGCCGCGGATAGTTCCGATTCTTTTTGTTGTAGTTCCGCAGTGTATGTTCTAACAAATTCATTTACCTGTTTATCAAACGCGGCTTTATCTTCAATAGTTAGTGTTTCAACGGGAACATTTGCATTACTGCGTTTAAGTTCTTCAATTTGTTTTTCCAATTGTTCTATTTCGCTATCAACGCCTGCCTTTGCAATTCCAGTGCCCAGTGCGACACCACCCGTCACCGTTCCAACCGCCGTTACCGCCGTGTTTATGCCCGCCATTTTCTTAAGGTTATCCATAGCATTAGAAATTCCCGAACATGCCGACCGCGTAATTTGTATTTGGTCGGACAATTCTTCACCAAACGCAATTCCAAACGCGCATTGTGCAAACAAAATGCCCGTCGCGATAATCTTTGTTGGTTTCATTATTTTTTCTCCCTTTTATAGCAAAAAATGAACCACCAAAGAAATCGGTGGTCGGGGAGTTGCTAATCAGTTTACCAATGATTCCGCGTCTTACGACAAACGGCTCCCCAACCGCAAGGTGGGGATAATGACGGTGCGAAAAACGCCGAAACATCAGATTACGATGCTTTCGCACCGGGTAAACTGGGCATAGCACAGCCCCGAACCCAATCTCTTTAGGTTCAACGCCATTATATCATAAAAAATGGAAAAATAAAAATTATAATTTTGGTTATTCCAGAGAATCGTCACACCGCTGAAGAGCGGTGCCCAGTTTTTGCATTCACAAAAACTAGATCCCGCGCTACCGCGGGATGACGTTGTTCTGGAAATTGTTGCGTTATCAAGGTAATTTGATTATCAAATCTCCACGCCAAAGAAAAACTTGGCGGCTTCGCCGATTAGAAATGCCGTGACGGTCACAACCCCACATATGGTCAGCATTTCAAAGAATCGTGGCCAAAAATCTTCGTGGCACAGGCGCGATTTCACATAGTTAAAGAAAAATATAACCGATATTGCGACAACATATGTCATACACAACGCCAAAAAAGGATTCACAATAAACACGAACGGCACAATTAACATTCCGGCGGTAAACACATACGCCGCGCCGGTTGCCAAACCTTGCCATATTGCAAAGTCCGTGTCGCCATTTGTGCGCGCCGCCAAATACTCCGATGCCGCCATGGAAAGTCCCGCCGCAACCGATGCAATAACGCCGGTCAGAACCACCACCGAATGTTCGGCGGACGCGAACACCAACCCCGTAATCAGCCCCAGCGTCGAAACCAACGCATCATGCATACCCAAAATAATCGAACGCCAAAAATAATTTTTCATATAAAAATAATACCCCGGTTTCCCGGGGCAAATACACAAGATTTAATTCATATTTTACCATGTTGGTGCATGGTCGCCTTCTTTGACAATTGGGCGTTCGTCTTCCCACACGGAAAGTCCGGTTTTAATATCTGTAAGTGTCATCTGCAAATAGTATTCTACACGCGAATCAACCGACGAAAACCACCCCGATTGCAATTTCATATTGCGCTGAATCATCTTGCCCGAAAGCGACAGATTCGGTGCAACCAATGTTCCCTTTGACACAATCGTTGACTGGTCATATTCATCATCGCCGCGCGCCGCACGCACCGCATATGTTGAAGTGTCTTCGGCGTAATCGTTATTTTCAAACGCGGTTGAAACCGCCGCCCGGCCGGAATTGATAAGTGTCATACGAATCTTTTTAACCAAGATATCAGTATCGAACCGTTGCATAGTATCGTTCTTTATTTCGCCAATTCCAATCACAGGATTTTTCACGCGCGCAAACACATTACTTGCCAGCATAGATTTAGTCATTGCTTCGGCTGTTGTCGTCCAATCGCGATATTCCAATTCCATCACATGCTGCATATCGGCAACTTCCTTTTCATCGTTCAAATCAACAACGCGCACCTCACCACATCCAATCAACGCGGCACACAGCGCAATCGGTAAAAGTTTTTTCATTTTTTCCTCCCTTTGGTTTTTTATTTTGTTTTCATTATTTTTATATCTTGCCGGCCGTCCGCCAATCGCACATAGACCAAATAATTTCCAGCCGTCGGCACATCAACCCTTGCCACAACATTACCACGCGCCCGCAATTCAATCAAGCCATTATTGTTCGCGCGCAAAACCGATATCGTCTTTGGCAGTGTTGCCCATGTTCGAACCTCTGCATTAGTTGTGGATTCGGAATAAATCAGTGACAGCAACCCAAGAATCGGTGCCGCATCAGAATTTGAATTAAACATGGTTGTCTGCAATGCCGCGCGCCCCGCCGCAGATGTGGCTGCACGCAGGACTTCGTTCGTGTGATATTCATTGTATTCCGTCATAAACATTGCATCAACATTTGCGATTTGTTTCGCGCCATCAATCTTAGGCGTGCCGTCCAGCAAAATCGGTTGCGATGTCGCAATCGTCACCCACGACAAACCACCTTCCATAAAGATTGGTAAACTAACGCGCCGTTCGGTCAGTTTTGGCGCAAACCCATCTTCGATAAAAACCCAAACCGTGTTTTTTGGTTTTTGCTTTGCGCGCGCCAAATCTAAATCATCAACAACAAATTTGTTTTCCGGCACCATACCATGCGCACGCGAAAGGTAAGTTGTCGCGTCATTAAAATCGCCCGCCGTCAAAAAGTAAATGCCCGATAAATACATCAGCGCCGGATTCATAATATCGCGATACGCCGCCCATTGGTCAATCTTGTCTGCGACCTCAGCGTGTTTTGCGATTTCGTCCCGTGTTGATTCAATCAGTTTTTTATATTCAATCGACATATCTTGTTGACGCGCATAGGATTGATTGATAATTACGCGCGCATCATTCCATCGTCCGTCCGCAATCGCCGCCCAAAGTTGATAATAAGACACGAACAATGTGTCCATCATAAAAGGCCGATAATCATTTGCGTTTGCGCCAAATGCAAAGTTCGCGGCTTCGCGCCAAATGTCGCCGGATGTTACATCTTTGTTTTTCTGATTAAATTCTTCATACAACGCATCTGCGCCGGCAATGTCGCCATCGTGAAATTTCTTGTCGGCACGAATAAGTAAATCTAAATTTCCATCACTATCAAATTGTGATGCGGTTTCGGTCATATAATTTCCACGCACAGAATCAAGCCGCGATTCCACCGTCGCACTACACGCGGCAAGCAAAACACCGACCATTAAAAAGCGTGATATTTTTATCAACATACCCCTATTTTACCACGGGTGCCAATTCTTTCAATTCATTTGTTTGCGGATTATAGTATCGCGGGTTCCCGTTGTATTCCAAAATCGCATGATGCATAGGAATCAAAAATTCTGGCAACGGTGACGACCGCCCCATTTTTTGATAAGTAGACATAACAGGGTCGCTAAATGACATACGTAATTCGGCTTTGATTGGGCGATGATACCAACCTTCATAAATAACTAATGCTTCGCCGGGTTTACCATTCACGGTTGTCTTTAATTTCATAATATCCATTTCACTAAACAATGGTTCGGTTTTTGGAACTTCCACCTCTTTGCCGTCGGGACCTTTTTCTTTTTTCATTGTTATTTTTGTGCCCATCATTTCGGAAAAACGTTTCGCTGTTTCCGGGTCGTTTTGTCGCAAGACAATTTTCGCGGCGGTGGTTGAAATAATTGTTGCGGCGGCATCCGCACCATATTTTTCCTGAATCTGGTGTAAATCCTGGCCGATAAACATATACGAAATCTGTTGTCCACGACCGACATCGGGCCCTTGGATAACCGCCTGCATCTTTTGCATTTTTGGCATTTCATCAAGCAAGAATAATACCGGATACGGCCCCATCTTTTCGCCACTGCGCCCCACGTGTTCCGGCGGATTGGCCAGCAAGAAATTCGACATCGTTTCAATAAACATCGCGGTAATCGGATTCAATGCCTTGGCATCAACCATATTGATGGACAGGTAAACCGTCACCGGTTTCATTTTCCCATCGCGCGGGTCAATCATTCCGCGCATATCGGCAAAATGAAAATCAGAATGCGATGTCCGATTGCGAACGGCGGCATTACGGAATATAGCAAGTCCGGTCAATATCGTCGAAAGAATTGAGCCACGTTCGGTTGCCGGCGTGTTGGCAAGTTTTGTAAGTTCCGCCACCGCACGATTTGAATATGCAAACGCGCGACATTCGGCAACCGCGGATTCCAACCAGTCCTTCATCGGGTCGGCCATCATAACGGTTTGGTCGCCTTGCTTTTGTCGTTCCGCCAGGTTCGCCGCAACGGCAATCTGTGCCTCGGTAACCCAATCAAGCATCATGGAAAATGACGCCTCTTTCCCAAGCCACATTTGTGGTATGTTCGCCCAAGTTCCAATATGAACATAATTCATCGCGTTTAATTCGCCGTTCTTGATAAGTCCCATCGCGGCGAACGCATTCGGGTCATTTACCATCGAAAAATAGTAATCGGAAAGCACCGCGGCATCTTCGGAATCAAATGTTCCGGCCTGCAACCGGCCATAGAAATAATCGTCCGCCTTGGCGCGTTCAATTTTCGAAACGATAAATTGGATAAACCCCGCAAGTCCTGCACGCCCAGATTGTGTCCAGTGTGGGTCGGCACTGCTGCCCGTGGCATCGGGAACCAGGACGTCGCAAA
>JAGCDW010000009.1 GCA_017650945.1 Alphaproteobacteria bacterium
AAAAACAAAAAAACAAAAAGGAAAAAACATGAAAAAAATGCTTGGTGTATTTGGTCTCTGCGGTGCACTTGTTTGCGCGGGTTGCGATGCGGGTGATGTAACTGCACAAAATGGTGATACGGTTATCATCAACTTTGCGGGTTATTTGGATGGTGTCGCATTTGAAGGTGGTACGGCGGAATCATATCCGTTGGTTTTGGGCAGTGGTCAATTCGTTCCGGGGTTTGAAGAACAATTGATTGGCGCGAAAAAAGGTGAAGAACGTGATTTGAATATTACTTTCCCAGAACAATATGTTCCAAGTTTGGCCGGCAAAGACGTTGTGTTCAAGGTCAAGGTTGTTGATATTCAAAAGAAATAAATTGAATGTAAATCAAACAAAAACGCCGGATTTTTCCGGCGTTTTAAAATACTATTTTGTGTGCTTTTTTACTTGTTCACGCGCATACCGTGCACAAATACTAGTCTGTAAATTTTGTAAGAAATCGTTTTCGGATGTTCGATCATCATATATCGCTGAAATTTTATCATCTGAAAATGTGATGCCAAAAACAATGTTTATCTTTTGCCTAAATTCATCAAGATTATTTTGTGCTTCATAAACATGTTGCAGTAACATAGGATATTTTCGAAAGATACCCGCACATTCCGAATGGCATTCGTAGTATAATTTTCTTTTAGTTTCTTGGTTTTTTTCTATCATTTTTATTTCCGTTTTTCATTTAGTTTTGTGTTGACAATCAATCGTTTATAGTCGTCAAATGTTCGGCAATTTGATAAATTATAAACAGTTTGTTTAATGTTGTATTCGTTCCGTAAAATACTTTTAAGGAAACCGAAATCAAGTGATTTGTTTATTGCCGCCCATAATGGGTGCATATCTTCTATTGCGACATATATAGATTTAGATTTGCCTTGTTCAATAAAAGAATTGTGAGCCGCATTACAAATATCACGAACAGTTAAAAATGGGTTTGATAGGTCTATCTTTATATTATATTTATTTTCTATTTCTTTGAACGCGTTTTGTAATCTGGTCGTTTTTTCCGGGGTGTCTTTTATACGGCTCATCAAAGTGTTGATGTACGTATATGTTTGAACGCTATGCCCCAGGCAAACTGCATGATTTATATTCCGAATAATGTTTACAAAAATTTGATTGCGCGTTACTTCTTTTGTTTTTTTATTGGGTGATAGAATTGGTTGCTCTTCCTTGTGCTGAAAACCAAACAATTTGTCTTGTAATTCCACAGAATATTTTATTTTTTTGTAAATGTATGTGTAAAGTTGACTCAACCGCGTTCCAGAAATATCATAACCAACCGTTATATTAAAGATATTTTGTACATTGCGTTTGATATATTCTTTGTCGCATGCAGAAATAAAAATATCAGACGGTGATTTTTCGTTTCTGGGTGCGTCATACCCCAACACAATCCCTTCAAGTTTACTTTTGATTACCTGTTTAGTAACGTATTCCTCGAATTCTTCATACGATCTAAGGGTTGATATTGTTTTGGTTGATGTCCAAACGCCAAGTGCTTTGTCCAAATTGTACACCAAGGAATCAAAAGTTGTTGCCATCCAAATCGGTGCCCAGAAAGAATCCATATTGGTGCACTCTTTCTTAGGGTCAACGGCTCTGCCACACTTAACCAAAGCATATGTTATCTGATTCGCGAAATTATAAACAGTTAATTTGGGATTTGTTTGAAAATCTATTTCTATGTTTTCATTAAACGCATCTTGTAATAATTTTATCAATTTTTGTTCAAACAATCCACCTTTGTGGTCTAAAAATTCCGTCTTTAATCTGCCGATGTGTTCTTCGCGTGAAACATCACGTCCAACCAAAGAACTAAAAGTGGATAGAACAATCGCAAAAATCTGATGTCTATTCAACACATGTTTTTTTCCGGTCTTTGGATTCTTGGATTCATAAATAACATCGCAAAGTTCATCTGTGCTTAGACTAGACATATCGCAATCTAATGATTTTATGCCAAATCTATACATTATATCTTGTGTTATACGTTTAGAAAAGGGTATAACGTCCCCTATTTTTGTCGATGTATTATCACCCGGAAAATGAATCGGGAATATGGTGTCTATGATTTCTTGTCGTATGTAATCGTACTGCATCTTTTTACTTTATGTTTTGATGTGAATCTAAACGGCGTTTCGCCGTAACAGCAGGTATTATTACACTAAATTATATTGTTGTCAACAATTTATTCGTCAACAGCCATGATGAAAATTCCGCGTTCATTTGCGCGTTTTATAACATCTTCGCGATGCACGACAAAGCAAGTCTTTGTGTTCACAATAATTCCATGCAATTTTGCATCGGCCACGGCATTCACAGTATCAACGCCTATTGCGGGAATATCTATACGTAAATCTTGCCCAGGCTTGGTCATTTTTGCAAAAACACCACCGGTTTTTTTGCGATTTTTTCGCATTTCAACAACGCGGTCAAGCATTCGTGCAGTTCCTTCGGCGGCCTCTACCGCGATGACCTGTTTATCCACAACGACCGATGCGCCGATATCTGCGGCACCGATAGTATGCGAAACATCGATTGCGCGTTCAATGTTTGCCATGTCCGCGCGCGCGGGTTTCTTTTTAGTTAGCACACCCGCATGTTCAAATGTTAATTCCGGCGCCAAATCTTGGGCCGCGACCACTTCGAACCCGGCATCAGTCATAATTTTATTTAACGCAATTGCCATAGAATCATACCCCCGTTGATGTTTTAACATTTTGAAAAGCGCAAAAAACGTCCATAAATCCGGCCGCAAATCGGATAAGTTCGGGTGCCCAATCGCACCGACAAATATAACCTTTTTAATACCCATACGTCGTGCGGTATATATTGCCCGCCCCGCGCCACCAAGCCGAATAACCAAATCAGGATTTAATCGCGGGTCATAGAAATTCTTAAGTCCGATAACAAACACATCCCATCCCCTGCGCCGCAAAGCGTCGCGTGTCAAAATCGGCAAGTCCAACGCCCCCGCAACTATCGCAATCTTTTTTTTCATGTGTTTAAGTTTAGTCGTAAAACATACTGGAATCAAGTCAGATTTTATGATACAATGATACAGAATTATAAATGAAGTGGAATTATCAAATGAAAAAAATATCTTATTTTGTGTTGGCGATGTTGGTCGGTGCGTTCTGCGCAGATGCCGGCGCCAAAAGTTTAACAAGTGAAATTCGGAGTGGCCTTAAAAATCAAAGTGGACACAGTTCTGCACGATCGCAGAGCAGGATAATCACTCAATCTTCTGGCGCACTTGTTTATCAGCCACTTACGGCCGAAGGTGTCGGCGCGGGGGAAATGGGACACGAAGTTTTTTATGATGAAAAACCTGTACAATACGATGAAGATGACGATTATCGCATTTTTATCCCTACATCAATGTATATGCGCATGGGTGGCGGAATGAACCTTGGGTTCGCATCGAAAAAGGCGCATGTTGCGGATGAAAAATATCCATCCAAAGATTCTTGGAATTTACTTATTGGGCTTGGGTGGAATATGTCGTCGTATGTGCGTACTGAACTAGAATTCCAACGGTCCAGTTTTCGTTTCTCTGACCTTGCGGGCGAAGATGCACACTATAACATGATAAACGGCATGCTGTATTTTGATTTAGCACGTCGCTATGTACAAAAAGGTGATATTACATATCGCCGCACAATTGTTCCGTTTATGGGTTTTGGTGCGGGCGTTGGTGTGTATGATTTTAAGGGACCAACCGGTTCGAATGGATTGGCGGTTGCGGCACCGCGTGCGGAATTAGGCGTGAACTTTATGTTTACAGATATGATTGGAATTGATGTTTACTATCAATATCAGATGATGATTGAACATGGGTTTGGTTGGAATCTGGCGCATCATAGTGTTGATAGCATCAGCAATATCATGGCAACATTTCGTGTAAACTTCTGATGGGGGTGAATTTATGAAAAAATTATTAGTTTGTCTTTTCTGTCTTGTGCCATTTGTGGCAAACGCGGATATTACATACAGGGTCCAGAAAACATGGAAGGGCGAAGGCGCGGATGCTGCGCGTGAAGCATACGCATCTAAACATCGTTTTTATGCGGGCGGAATGTATGATTTTTCAATGTGGCAAGATTACACTTCGGATAGCAATATAACTGCCGATGGACGTGATACATCAGGTTTTGATGTTATGCTTGGAATCCGTCTTTTTGATACTTTCCGGATAGAGGCAGATTATTTCGGTGCCAAGGCAAAGTGGAGCACTTTTTCAATCAACACGAACACGGCGTTTTTGAATATGATTGTTGATGCAAGAATTGATAGCATTTACCGCATGTTTTACAAACAGAAACTTGTGCCGTACGTTGGTGCCGGTATTGGTGCAACATGGCTTAGCGGTCAAGATATAACGGTGGATAGTGATACGGTCGCATCATTTGCGGCGCTTGCGGGGCTTGGTATCGAATTTGGTGAACGATTTACACTTGATATCGGTTATCGGTATGTGTATATGCTAAAACCGGGAATTGACGGATTTCGCGATATGGCACCAAACGCAAATCAGGTTCGCATCGGTGCTCGCATAAATTTCTAAGATAAGAGCAGGGCGGATAAAGTGATAAAGAAATGCCCATTATTTTCAATCTGTGGCGGGTGTAGATACGATTTCGCATCGCCGGATTATCGCGCGGAAAAAATCAAGAAAATAAAAAATTGGAATTTATCAACTGAACCTTTTTGGACTGCACCAGGCGCGCGTCGTCGTGCGGATTTCTGCTTTTCTGGGGGCGATTTCGGTTTTTACGAACGCGGAACAAAAAATATAATTCGTATTGAAAAATGTCCAAACTTAATGCCTGAAATAAATGCAATTTTACCGAAACTTTCCACATTGCCGTGGGTCGGAACGGGTTCGGCATTGGTAACGGTGTGTGATAACGGAATTGACTTGGCGATAAATTCTGATGTGCCGTATTTCACGCGCGAATTCAAAGAATCTGTTTTCAAATTACCACTGATTCGCGTTACATGGAACGGGGATATTGTTACCCAAACCGCCACACCGAAAATAAGTTTTGCGGGCCACACAGTTGACTATCCACCAAACGCATTTTTGCAACCGACCGGCATCAGCGAAAATGCGATGCGCGAATTTGTGGCGGAACATATTGAACCAAACGCACGCGTTGCAGATTTATTCTGTGGCCTTGGTAATTTTACATTTGTGTGCGATGCCGATGGATTTGATATTGTTGGCAACGGCATAAAGCGCGATTTATTCAAAAATCCATTGTCAGTAAAAATGCTGAACACATACGATGTTGTGATAATGGACCCACCGCGCGCCGGCGCATTGGCGCAAACAAAACTTATCGGTGAATCAAATGTGAAAAAGGTAATTTATGTTTCTTGCAATCCAATAACTTTGCGCCGCGATGCAAAAATACTAAGCGATGCCGGATACAAAATCACCGCCACCGCGGCCTTTGACCAATTCGTAGGCAGCGACCATTGGGAAATCGCAGTTGTGTTTGAAAAGTAAAAATACGCCCGAACATCTTCATGCTCGGGCGTAACAGATTCGTTTATTTAGAACGGTTACTGGATTTTGCACTTTTTCCTTTCTTGGTTTTACTCATGGTATCCACAACTTTTGTTCCATGTTTTAAATCGGCCATTTTCAGTTCCTTTAAAATTTGTTGAAACAACGCGATAGACTTTTCATCATCATGCAAATATAGAACATCTCGTTTGGCTTTGTTTGAATACACGGGTTTTATCATCCCCTTCATACGTTCATCACTTTGCATACGTGCCAGATATTTTTCAATTGTATCGTGGCGATCTGTGCAATATTTCCGTAGCATACTTGGGGTTAACCAGTTATCATTTATTTTTTCTTGAAATAACTTTATGGCCTCAGGTGTGTTTTGCAAACAAAAGGTTAGGTTTGGACCGTATGTCTTAACTTCCTTAATATAATTTGCAAGTATTGGGTCGTGTTTTTTTAGTTTAAGCCACCTTGCGATTCTATCCCTTGTATAATCACAATACTGTGTCAACTTTACTGGGGTTAACCAACTTTCTTGTGACTCTTGTTGCTCTCGCTTTGTTTTAAAACTATCATATACTGAACATACGTGCTTCAATTTAGGATTTTTGCAATCATCCAAACCATACATTTTGCAGTTAGGGTTAAACTTTACCTTGATTACATTTATACTTTCCGCATTCGGATTAAACTTTATGCTGGTCACCATACTAAGGTCCGAATTTTCTAAATTAAGGTTCTTCACACCGCTGAAATTTAAATCGCCACGAAATAGTCCCTTGGTTTCAACTGCATCTATGCGGTTTGCGTGCGGATTAAACGTTATATCAACATTATCTTCGGTTGAAACAACAATGCGCGACACGTCCAGATTTGCAACTTTAAAGAAATCGTATTTATCCTCAGTGTTTAATATTGCACCACCAATTTCAATAGATTCCGCAATCGGGTTCATTTTGATTTTGGCGCCTGATAAATCACAATGGGCCAAATCCAATCGTTTAACTTTACTGAAATCAAATTCGCCCCGAAGTTTATAATAATAAAGTTCAACAGTTCCGATTGGTTCGATATCAGAAAACAGAGAATACGGAAATAAAAATGCGCTATTTCTTTTCTTTAACCATTTCTTATGAATCGGCAGATAGTCATAAAAACGATCACCTTTCTCGAGCGGTCTTGGAGGCAACTTGCCCACTCCACCGAGACTAATATGGTCAACCTTCCTTTTGTATCCAACCGGCGCATTGAACCTATCAAGAAATCCGTCACCTTCTTTAAATAAACCAAAGGCCTTGTACGCCAATTCCGAATCAATCTTAAACTTATTGTCCAAAATAAATTTCTTGGCCGATCGTGCGATGTTTATATCTTGATTTGTGGGCGCAACAAAATCTATAAATTCCTTCTCTTTTAGTTTGATATCATATACCTTATATACCTCACCCACTCGATTATGTTTTTTATTAACAACTATAAACATCAATGGTTCCGGTGCGCACAATGAATAAACCGACAAATCATTCGCATCCAACCAGGTTTTTTTCGCCGCCGCAATCACCGGGGCACTCTTTGCGTTCCATTTCACAGCGTACACGCCGCCAACTAAATCCGAAACCTTTTTAAAATCATTTGCCATACTTGTCTCCTGTTCTTATTTTATACGTTATATTATAGCATAGAAAACGGCAATTGCAAGGTGTTGGACTCGTAACACACTGAAATAACTATGTTTGCAAAAAAAGAAACACCGCCGTTGCCGGCGGTATTCTTCGAACGGCTTTGAAAGGAAGGAAAGGAGAAAAAGAAATAAGCCGTTCTAAACTTTGCTGGGGTCCAGAGTCCAGAGGAGAGAGAATGTAGGAGGGAGTCTGGAATCTCTGGGCCCCACGAACATTTTCATGCTCGGTCAGGGATTGTTGCCTCTCTGACAAACGAAAATATAATACAACGAAAACCATTTGTCAAGACTTTTGTCAAAAAATTTTTTTGGGTATCTAAAAATGGGCTAAAAATCCGCTGTGATGCCCGGAATTCCTAGGAAATAGTGCTTGTTGCGGTTATGTGCTGGCGGCGTTAAAATATAGTCAAATTTAATGAAAAAAGGGAAAAATTATGACACATGAAGATGTTTGGCGCGCGATAGAGCGATTCGCAATGGAACACGGAATGTCATGTTCGGGCCTAGCGCGGTGCAGTGGTTTAGACCCGACGACCTTTAATAAAAGCAAGCGTTGGACCAAGGAAGGTCAGCCCCGTTGGCCGTCCACCAACAGCATATCAAAGATTTTGTCGTCGACTGGGGCGTCAATCCAGGAATTTACCAAATTTATTGATAATCCTGGGCCTGAACGAACCAATTGATGGCAAAATGTGGGCCTCTCGACAGCCAAAAACCGATACGTGCTTGCGCGTATCGGTTCCCCTTTTTTGCGACAAGTTCCTCTCTTCGTCGCGCCATTGGCGCGACGAAAAGAGTGATGCCCGAAGGGCGGGGGGGGTATATCGCGGCATCGCCTCGCGGTGACGGAGTTTTTTATTGGACAGTCGTTTTTCGCTGTATTATCATTATGATATGTTATCAGGACTTTGGATTTTTTCATCTGACCCTGTGTGGCAACAGATTGTAAATGAACTTGGGGCGACAGTTACGGCTGATTCGGTGTTGTGCGATGTGAACCTTGATGAATTAAATTTGAAATTGCCGATTTCTCCGGCTGGATTGAAGGCGGCCATTATCGCAGAAATGGACAATACTAAAATAATCGATTCTATTTTTGGTCGCCATGTTTCGCTTTCGCCGATTCAAACGCGGATTGTAATGTTGCTCTACAAAAGCGGCGGCATGTCCGCGGGTGATTTAAAGGTTGCACTGGGCTATGCGGCGGATGCAACAACGCACAGCGTAGAAACTGCGATATATGGCCTGCGCAAGCTATACGGTCATGACTTTATAAAAAACACAAACGGGATTTTCACACTTGGGCGGATATAAGGTTTTTTCTTTTGATAAAATCCCAAGCACGCAAGATTATGCGTATGATATGATTGCAAACGGCACTGCGCGCGACCACTGTGCGATTGTTGCACTGGCGCAGTCCGCGGGGCGTGGTCGTTACCGGCGCAAATGGGTGTCGCATCATGGAAATTTGTATGCAAGTTTTATTTTCAATTCCCCTGAACGTGATCCACGCCTTTCATATGCTGTGGCGGTTGCGATTGCAGAAACGCTTTCGTCGTTTGGAATACAGCCGACAATAAAATGGCCGAACGACATTTTAATTTCTGGGAAAAAGATTTCGGGTGTTTTGATTGAATACGCTGGGCGTTTTGTTATTGTTGGTATTGGAATAAATGTTCACACTAATCCAACAGTCGCAGAATATGAAACTACACGTACAGATAAATATACGCGTGCAGATGTTGCCGAAATTTTTTCTGCGCTTACCAAGAATCTTGATAAATGGATGAATGCGAAATTCGATTCGGTTCGTGATATGTGGATGAACCTTGCCGTGGGAATAAATGGGATGGTGAAGTATCGTGGCGAAATGGTTGAACTGATCGGAATAAACGATTCGGGTGCGCTGGTTGTGCGACGTGGTTCGGAATACTTGTGGATTCACGGTGATGAAATAATGATGTAAACGTCGCAGAAAATCGGTACGCTGCGAAATTTTCTTGACTTTCACATTATTTTATGATATACTGATACCATCAACAGGAGAGATTATAGAGTTCGCGCTTTTATGTGCGGATTTTTTTATGCCACGCGATACGCGTGGCTTTTTACATTGGGGAAAAATCATGCAAATGGAAATAATCGAAGCGCACGATGAAACAATGACATTGGCGTATGCTGTCGCGCGAATCGTTTATGCAGAAACACTCGCGAAATCTTTGCGCGTTGTCGAAGCATTAACATCTATGATTTTTAACGCTGCTATGCACGATGTAAAAAATATTAAACACGTCATATCAAATTCTAGAATTTTCGAATCGCTGCGACCTGAATCAACGCGTCATGAATTTTTATCTGTGGATGCATCAAGACGCGATTTTCAAATGTGCCTGCGCGTTGCAAAAACAATGTTACATGGAAATTTACCTGATGCATGTCGACATGCAACGATGTTTCATCGCAGTGAATTTTTACCATCTTGGGCGGTTGCGCGCGGATACATTTGTGATATTGATGGAATTTTATTTTATACATAGTTTTTATACGGGGGCAACATGAGCAAATTTTTTCGCGGCGGTTTTTTTGCGAATCGCCGAACACAAATAATGACAGCTTGCGGAATTATGTCTGCGGTGTGTGCGTACTTGGTCGGCGATTCGGACTTGTTCGCCACAATCCAGGCATTGATTGCCGTCGGCGGCGTTTATATGTTGCATAAAACGAATCAACAAAAAGGAAAATAAAATGGAAAAAGTACCAGAAAAATTTTTAAACGAAGACGGAACATTAAACAGTGAGGCATTGATAAAGTCATACAATGAGCTTGAAAAAAAGATTGGTGGAATGATAACAGTGCCGGATGAAAAATCTGACGAATCGGTGCGAACCCGCTTTATGCGTGCGATTGGCGTTCCAGAAAGTGCGGACGAATATCCACACAATGAATTGTTTGATAATGAAAATGTGCGTGAAGAATTTCATAAAATTGGTTTAACAAATTCGCAGGTTGAAAAAATTTATGGTATCGCACAAGAATTTTTATCACCAATCATATCTGAAATTTTTTCATTACAACAAGAAGCAGATGCAATGTTGGAATTAAAAAAATTTTTTGGTGGCGAAGAAAAAATGCGCGATGCTTTTGTTGCAATAAAATCGTTTGGTGAAAAGTTTTTGCCCGCCGATGCGTTTAATGAATTGTGTTCTACACCCCAAGGAATCCAAGGTGTTTACAAGATGATGCAATCAATGGAACCACATGTCGAAACCGATGGTAACGCACCCGAAAAATTATCAGATTCTGATTTGCGAAACATGATGCGTGATCCAAAATATTGGCGTGATCATGATGCGGAATACATTCGCAAAATTGAAAACGGTTTTAAAAAATTATATTCGTGATGAATTTTTTTTATAAAAATTCACTTTTCTTCTTTACTAATTTTTTCGTTTAATATAAAATGTAATCAAGAACAAAAGAAATTTGTTCTATCCAAAAAAAAAATAGAAAGGAGAGAAGAATGGCATTCACATTCTTGAAGACCGCGGCAAAGAAACCTGCTGCAAAGAAACCAGCGGCTAAGAAGCCGGCTGCAAAGAAACCTGCTGCAAAGAAACCAGCGGCTAAGAAGCCGGCTGTGAAAAAAGTTGCAGCAAAGAAACCGGTTGCAAAAAAGACTGTTGCAAAGAAACCAGCAGCGAAAAAAGTTGCTGTGAAAAAAGTTGCAGCGAAAAAACCGGTTGCGAAAAAAACTGTGGCGAAAAAAACTTGCGCAAAAAAATGTGCCAAGAAAAAATAATTTTTCGCTAAATATATAAAATGCCCGCGTCATGTGGGCATTTTTATTTATAAAATTTTTCAGTCAGATGTGATCAGTCTGACTGAATTTTTTTATTTGGATAATCCGGCTTTCCCGGACCCGTTTAATTTTGTTCTTTGGCGCATACGTGCATAACCAGAAAACAATTTTTGGTTCGGTGAAAATTTTTTCACCATGTATAACGTTTAACAAAAGGAATAATAATGTCTGTTTCCATAGATCAAGTATTTGTGAAACAATTTGAAGCCGATGTCCATTTGGCATATCAACAGATGGGCACCAAATTGCGTTCAACTGTACGCAGCAAATCTGGTGTTGTTGGTAAATCAACGACCTTTCAGAAAATCGGTAAAGGCAGCGCCAGCACGAAATCTCGTCATGGTATGGTGCCGGTTATGAACCTTAACCACGAACCCGTGGAATGCAATTTGCAAGATTACTATGCGGGTGATTGGGTTGATGCATTGGATGAATTGAAAGTCAACATCGATGAACGTCGTGTTGTTGCGTCTGCGGGTGCGTATGCACTGGGTCGTAAAACCGATGAGTTGATTGTTGCCGCCATGAGTTCAACCACGCAGAATTCTGGGGACTATTCGACCGGTTTAACCAAGACCGTTATTTTGGGCGCGTTGGAAAAACTGAATGAAAATGATGTGCCGGATGATGGTCGTCGTTTCGCGGTTGTTGGTGTGAAACAATGGAATGAATTGCTCGGCATCGATGAATTTTCGTCTGCGGATTATGTTGGTTCTGATTTACCGTTCATTAATGGCGGTGAAGTTAAAAGATGGCTTGGTATTACGTGGTTGATGTACAATGGTTTGCCGTTGTCTTCGTCAACGCATCGTGATTGCTTTATCTATCATGCATCTTGCATTGGTCATGCGTGTGGGCAAGAAGTGAAAACTGATATTTCATGGCACGGCGAACGTGCAGCGCACTTTATCAGCAACACAATGTCCCAAGGCGCGGTGCTGATTGATAACAGCGGAATTGTCCGTCTGAAATGCGGTGAATAACATTAATAACCTAAGGGGAAAACAATGGCTTTTCAAAACAAAAATTTGTCGGTAATTGCATACGCAAATGGGTTCACATTGTGGCACTATGTTGAAAGTGCGACATTGGCAACAATCACGGCAAGCGGTTATTTCAATGCAGTCGGAACTTTGATGAACACTGGTGACGTTGTTATCATCAACGCATCCGATAAAACATCAATAAAGAAAATCGCGGTTAGTGATGGTGTGGTAACGACCGGTGCATTAGACTAAGGTTGATTATTGTTTATAACAGGGCCGATTTTTTTTCGGCCCTTTTCAATTTTTTTAGAATAGGGGAAAATAATGCTAACGAAAATAGATTTGTGTTCAATGGCATTGTTGAAGTTGGGTGAGAACCCGATTCAATCTTTGTCTGATGATACGGCGGCCGCGAAATTGGGGCGAACACTTGTAGATTTTGTCATAGAAACTTTATTGGCAATGCATCCGTGGCGTTTTGCATGTCGTACATATAGCCTGAGTCGTGATAACAACGGCGATTTTGTGATACCGTCTGATGTGTTAAGGGTTATTAAAACCAACGGACAAATTATGGGAAATAAAATAGTGTCAAATACAGATACACTAAATATAACAGCCATAGTCCGTATAACACCAGATGATTTTCCAAGTTATTTTGCATCACTCGTTGCAACAAAACTTGCGGTGGAATTTTGTATGCCGCTTATTTCTGACCAAACAGTGTTCAGGACATTGGTCGCACTTTACGAAAACGAATTGCAAACGGCGAAATTCATAGACAGCACAACATCGGTGAATACAGGAATAGAAAATTTTTCATTGATAGATAGTCGTTTTTAATAAACCAAAGGGGATTTTAATATGGGAAATTTTGTGAAAACCGAGAAATCTTTTGCTGATGGTGAAATTTCAATCAACTTTTTTGAAAATGATAATCTTCATGGACTTGGGCTTATGGAAAACTTTGATGTGTGTGCCGGTGGCGGTCTTGTTCGTAGACCAGGATTAAAAAAGGTTTCGCAATTGATTGCGGATGCAAGGTTAGTTTCTTTTTCAACATCAGAAAATGAAGAATATATTTTGGCCATAATGAACGGTCGAATAAGAATTTATGCAAATGATACATTTGTTCAAGATGTCATAACTCCCTGGACCAGTTCTGACATACCAAATATTCAATATGCGCAACGTTTTGGTACGATGTTCTTTGTGCATCCTGATTATGCGCCAAGAATCCTTTATCGTGAAAATGGCGTTTTCAAAATCAAGACTTTCAGTTTTGCAGAATCTGATGATATGGACAATGTCCAAATGCCGTTTATGCGTTTTGAAGGATCGGAAAATATAACTATAACCGTATCACGTTCAGGAAGTGATACACATTTTACAACCAACGAAAATTTTTGGACTTCGGACCATGTTGGTGGGCATTTGTCAGCACTTGGCAAAAGTTGGCTGATAAATTCATATATCAGTGCGACAGATATAATTGTTACATGTAATGGTGCGTATACAATGCCAAATGATCCAATCACGGATTGGCAAGAAGCGGTATTTAGTCCGTATCGTGGTTGGCCATCAACAATAACATTTTATCAAGATAGGTTAGTATTCGGTGGTGCAAAATCATGGCCGGGTGGAATATGGATGTCGCGTGTGGGACAACACGGAAACTTTAACCTTGGAACCGGACTTGATGACGAAGCCATATTTTTTACTTTATTATCAGATCGCAGACAGCAAGTGTGCGCACTGGTCAGCAGTGATAATTTACAAATACTTACATCCGAAGGTGAATGGGCTGTTTCAAGTAAACCCGTAACCCCAGAAACGGTGAACGTCAAAATGCACACATCCATCGGCAGTATCGCAGACAGATATTTGCCACCACAACAAATGGAAGGCAAAACGATATTCGTTTCCAAAAATAAACATGAAATAAGACAACTTGGTCTTGATGATTTTGGTGAAAATTATAATGCCGATAATTTATGCGCTTTATCTGCGCATTTGATGACAGACCCGATAGACATTTCTTATAACAAAAATACCAAAAAACTTTTTGTTGTTATGTCTAATGGAAATATGTCAGTGTTGAATTACGATGCCACAGTTGGTGTATCTGCATGGGGACGTTACACAACGAATGGAAAATTTAAATCTATTGCTGTATGCGATGGAAAAACCTTTGTTGTTGTGAAACGTGGTAATGATTTCTTTCTTGAACGATTCGATGATTCGGAATTTGTTGACGCAGGAAACTATGAATATACTGCGGTCGCCAAAGGTTTGCCACTTTTGACATCGGGGCATAACGCAAAATACATACGAATCACTAAAATCACTGTGCGCGTTTATGATACCAAGACATTGTTTATCAATGATGAACGTGCAGTTTTGCCCAATGAAATTTACGATGCGGATTCGCCCGGGTTTAATGGGGATGTGTCGATCAATGTTTTGGGAACAAAAACAGATTTAGTAGATAAACCTTGGAAAATTTCAACTACAGATAATTTGCCGTTAAAAATATTGTCAGTAACAATATACGGAAGATATCAAATATAACCAAAGGGGAATAAAATGGGACAAGTTATTTCAGATGTAACAGATATTCTGAACTACAAAGAAAACAAAAATACAGCCGAAAAAAATAAAAATAAAATTTTATCTGATATTGCATCGGATGAAGCGGAAAAAGAAAATATTGTAAAAAAAGTGCTTGCCACTCAACGCGCAAAATACGGGGCGTCCGGCGTTTCGTCAAACGGGATTTCGGAACAAAACGTACTTGGTCGATTAAAAGATGAAGCCGAAGCGCCATATGAAAGTAAAAAAGAGGCAAATATAAACAAGTTAAAAAATATTAGCGTCAAGAAAAAAAATATGCTGGTATCAATTTTGGAACACCTTGATAAATTGGTTTAAAAAATTATGAACCAATACAATGAATTTTTAGATTCTTGGAATCGTATCTTGGGTTATGAAACACCGACACATCATCGTGAAATGACAAATTTTTTAGCTGATGTGATTGATGGAGGTTCCCGTCGCGGTTTGTTGATGGCGTTCAGACATTCTGGAAAATCAACAATCGTTGGAATTTTTGCTGCATGTGTTTTGTATTTACATCCCAAAACACGTATTTTGATATTATCTGCGGAAACACATCTGGCAACAAGGATGGTTATGCATATTCGGAATATTTTGGAAAATCATCCTTGGTGTGCGGATATGATACCGAAAAATAAACGTGAATGGGCAGAAAACAAAATTACAATCAATCGACCAATTGGTATTCGTGAACCTTCGGTCGTGTGCCAAGGCGTATATGGAAATATAACGGGTATGCGTGCAGATTTGATAATATGTGATGACGTAGAGGTGCCAAATACCTGCAACACATCACGCAAAAGAGATGCTTTGCGTGAAAGATTGCGGGAATTGGATTTTATCTTATCGCCAAACGGTACGATGATTTATATCGGAACGCCACATACATTTGACACAATATACAGAACAACCTAAGAAGCATCATGTGAAGGCATCGAACTTGTCAGCCCATGTAAGCGCCGCAGTAAGTCTTTGCCTTCATCACCGAACATCGGCAGATAAGTTTCATATTCTGGCATATCAACTTGAAGACTTGCCCGTATACGATCTGTTGCTGGTTGACTTAAAACATCATTAGCTTTGTTCCATAAATTATACGCCTTGGATACACGAACAATGTCATCAAATTTACGTAACGCATCCGGGTTATTAGATAACGCATTTTGCGTCATCAGAACCCAATCGTTGCCGAATTTTTTTATAACAGGTGTATTCATAAAACTGTCCATGCCTTCAGGGCTTGGGTTGAAAGCGTGAACAGCCGAAATAAGTTGTTGCATATCAGATGATGAAATATCCGCGTTTTCGCCAGAATCTGCCATCATTCCGCCATATGGCAACAATTCACGAGCGATTGAATCCATAGGTGTCGTCCCATCGCGAAGATTTTGTATATGCCGAACCAACATTTTTCCGGTTGGCAAATCTTGTAATTCGCGCACTACTTCATCGTTGCCTTCGTCAACAAAGACACGGTTTACCGCCGCCCACCCACCAACGATAACATGTGCCTGGCGGTAAAGGTTTAACAGTTTTTGTGCCGTGATACTTGCTTTGGCTTTCATCTCGATTATTCCCCCTTTTCGGTGGTTTATTCAGTGATAATCATTATAACCTTGTGCATAGTTTGTGCGGAAATTTTTTCATCTGGTGAAACCATCTGGCCGTAAATTTTACCCTTGGAATCTTTACGTACAATGGCAATATTCGCAGACGCATTTTGTTCGGATTTAAGGGCGTTAAAGTCCGCATCAATAAATACCGCCAAATCGCCAGGATTTGCACGTGTTTTAGAATCAGCAAACACGTAGGCGTTTTCAGGTATAAACCCACCCAAACGTTTTGAATTTGGAATAACAGCATAAACACCACGACGACCTTCAAGATTTGCGGGTGCCGCAATCATATTTGAATCAGAACGTTTAAAAGATATTGTCTTGCCATCGGGTTTGCCAAATACCGGAATCAATTTCCGACGCGCGTTATCATAAAGTTTTGCACCATATAAATGACCGCGCATTTCGTCAAAATCGTCAGACGAATCACCCGGCACCAGAACAGCGTTGACACGTTCCTTGACCTTGTTCATTTGTTTGGCAAGTTCGCCAGATTTATAAAGTTCTGCGATTTTATCAAAAAGACTTTCAACAGAATGTGCAAACGATTTAGCCAACGGTTCAATTTCGTTTTTGTAAACTTCGCGCTGGCCAACTTCGATTTTATGATAAACCGAAAGAGTCATACCTGCATCTTTGGCCGCCTGGGCAATAGTTTTACCAGACTGCTGACGTATTTTGCGAAGCCCAGTGCCAAAAACCTTAAGCCCGCCGTCTTCGTTATCGTTCATACGACGAGTAATCTCGCTCTGCCACTTAGATGCGACTTCATCAGTATCTTTGATGAAAATGTCGGACAGTTTGCAGCCCAAGATATTACAAATATTCAACAACTGTTTCTGATTAAGACGGCGCACGCCCTTTTCAATCTTGGAAACAGCGGAAAGTGACAAGTTTGAACGCCGTGCCAGTTCAGTCATCTTCATTCCCGCGGCAAGCCGTATATTACGAATATTATTTGGAAAAATGATTTCTTCTTGGGCCATTTAAAAACTCCTTGTGTAAATCTTGACAAAATAGTAAGAGATTTTTTAAACCAAGGCAAGGAAAAAAGTGACATAGTGGTTAGTGTAAGTGGGTAGTGGTTAGTAGATTCTGGAATTATTCCGCAATTACGGATTTATTCCAGAAAGCAAAGTTCCCCTCTAGAGAGGGGTGGCCGCAGGCCGGGGTGTGGTTCACTTACACTACCCACTTACACTAACCACTATTCGAATTCATCTGGAATTTCATCGATATCAATCGATGTCGGAGCATCTATTGGTTCGGTCATCGGCGGAACATCATTCGCGAATTCCACCGTTCGTCCGGCCATTTCGTTTAGGTTATCAAACAAACTGTATTCCGCCAAGAACGCAACGGTGACCGTATCTGTTCGACCATGACGATTTTTGCCAATGATAATGTCAGCCTTGCCCTTGGCCTTTTCAAGTCGGTTTTGCCACGAATCAACAGACTTTTCACTTGGCGTATTTGAAAGCCGACGCGACGGGTCGCGATTTTGCAGATAGTATTCCTCGCGATAGGTGAACATAACAATATCGGCATCCTGTTCAATAGACCCAGATTCACGTAAATCGGCAAGTTGTGGACGTTTATCATCGCGGTTTTCGACACTGCGCGACAATTGCGACAGGGCGATAACCGGAACACCGAATTCCTTGGCCATCATTTTAAGGCCGCGTGTAATTTCGGAAAGTTCCTGAACACGATTGTCGCTGCGTTTTCCGCCCGGCAAGGTCAACAATTGCAAGTAATCGATAACGATAAGCGCGATGCCGTTATACTTCCGCGCAAGACGCCGCACACGCGTGCGAATCATCGGCAAAGACATACCCGGTGTGTCATCAATGAATAACGGAATACGCCCGATTGCATCGGAAAACTGTGCCATTTTAAGGAAATCTTCATCCGTTAGCGAACCTTCGCGCATGGCGGATGATGGAATTCGCGCCTGGGACGACAAAACACGCGCCGCCAATTCAGATGCACCCATTTCCAAACTGAAAAACGCGACTGCACCTTTGTATTGTTCGTTCGCGCGCCCAGAATAAATCGCATTTGCGGCATTGAACGCGATATTCATAGCTAGTGTGGTTTTACCCATACCTGGACGGCCCGCGATAATAAGTAAATTTGATTTATGCAAACCACTTATTGCGCGATCCAAATCGGTAAGCCCCGTGGTCAGTCCCGAAAGTTTCCCATCGGCCTTGTATGCGATTTCTGCTTCACTCAAAGCATCTTTTAACGCATTTGCAATCGGTACAACATCGCGTGATGCATCGCCGGTCATGGCAAGGTTGAACAGTTTCTGTTCAGCGGATTCAATCTGTGATGATACCGGGTTATCAAGATCCTCGACAAACGCGGCATCTGTAACCGATTGCCCGAAATCGATAAGTTCGCGCCGCACCGCGTTTTCGTGAACGATACGACCATATTGTTCTACATTTACGACGGTTGCGCCGGCACTTGCTAATTGGGTAAGGTACTCAACACCGCCAACAGATTCCAATGTTCCTTGCTGGTCAAGATAGTTTTTCGCCGTGATTATATCAAACGGAATTCCGGCGGCAAATTGGCGCAGCGCAAGTTTATAAATTTCCTGGTGCGCGGGGTGTGAAAAATCTTCAGGCCGCAAGAATTCAGAAATTTTTTCGAGTGCGCGGTTCTTCATTAAAACGGCGGCCAGCACGGCCTGTTCGGCCTCTAAATTCGTTGGCAAAGTTTTGGGAGTAAAGTCCATGTCAAACATAGTATACGAAAAAAATGTTTTTTCAACGCCTTTTTTATCGGGCTATGCGGAACTTAAAATTCCCATAGTGGATAGCAGCGGAAATCCGGCGTGGCCGGCGGTTTTTCCACTTGAAAAAATCGAAAAAATTCGCGAAACCGTCGGCGACCGGCATTTTTCTGCGCAAATGATGTTGCAATACGTCGCACCAGATAAAATCCGCCTGGATCCCGGTGGAATAAAGTTTTATGACGCGGACTTTGACCCGCATGGGGGCCGAATAGATGAAACGCCGATAACCGGCGCGACAATATATTGGGACCCGTCAGGCGGCCGGCGAAATTCAGATAACAGTGTTTGTGTTATTATCTATCGTGATGAACGGACACATCGCGCATTTATCCACGATATGATTTACCTTTGCGTGCCGGACGGGGTTGAATACCCACTTGCATACCAGTGCGAAAAAGTTCTGGCATTTGTGCGCATGCACCGACAAAGGACACTCGCGGTCGAAACAAATGGAATAGGCGCGGCATTGCCGGAAATAATGCGTGAAACAGTTGCACGTGCAGGTTACGAAATACAAATTCGCCCGATAACCAACAGCCGCCGCAAAGAAGACAGAATCTTGGACGCAATTGAACCATTACTTACAACTGGGCGGCTTTATGCGCATAGGCGAATAACACAAACACCTTTTATATCGGAAATGTTGGCATGGACACCAATTGGTGGCGGCGAACATGACGACGGACTGGACGCGGTTGCGGGTGCGATTTTATCTGTGCCCGTCCCCGTGCGTCCCATTGGAACAAATGTTCGCCCTTTTATCGCGAACACAGAATTCAAACTTTAACCAAAAGGAAAAAAAATGAAATATGATTTACAACAAATGTATTCACATGCATTGGCTCTGCGTGAACCATGGATTAAACGTTGGTCTGATGCGCGCCGTTACACAATGCCGACAACCGATGAAGAAATCGCGACACTGTTCGATGGAACGGCGGCGGATGCAGCGGATAATTTGGCGGCGTGTATGTATTCTTTGCTGACACCGCCGGAATCATTGTGGCTGAACCTGGTTCCGGAATCCGAAGAATCTCCAGATGCGGCGACTGCCACAATGGCATTGCGTTCGAACCTAAACGAATCAAATTTTTATACGACGATTCACCAATGCTATCTTGACCTTGTAACAATGGGGACGGCGTGCTTGTTTATGTCTGAATCGCCAATCGGCGCGGCAAGTGCGTTTAACTTTACGGCAATCCCGATGACAGACATTGCGATTTTGCCGAACGCAGTATTCCACACTGCAACCATGACGGCCCAAGATGTCGCGCGCCGCTATCCAGAATGGACACCCCCACGCGCAATCCTTGACGCGATGAAGCAAAATCCGGAATATCAGTTGCGCCTTGTTCAGGCATTGGTTGACACAGAATTCACCGCATGGATAGATGTCGGCGGCAACCTTGAAAATAACATTGTGTCGCGTGGCACATTTGAAACGAATCCATACATCATATTCCGCTGGGCATTGGCAAGTGGCGAACTGTACGGCCGCGGCCCAGTGCTGCGCGCACTGCCCGATATCAAAACCGCGAACAAAGTTGTGGAACTTGTGCTAAAGAACGCAACCATCGCGGTCAGTGGTATATGGCAGGCGGACGATGACGGGGTGATAAACCTTAGCAATATCAATTTAACCCCGGGCGCAATAATACCAAAGGCGGTGGGCAGCACCGGCCTTACGCCACTTGCGACCGGTGCGAACTTTGACGTGTCGCAGATAATATTAAAAGACCTGCGCGAACGCATTCGCCACACAATGCTTGCGGACAGAATCGGCACACTTTCGGACAAAGAAATGACCGCAACGGAAATTCTTGCGCGGAACGCAGACATGTTGCGCATACTGGGCGCGACATACGGACGACTGTTGCATGAATTTATCCGCCCGCTTTGCGACCGAGGTCTTCAAATTTTGGCACGGCGTGGCACAATCGACAAAATATCACTGCACAGTGACGCAGAATTAAAATACATCGCGCCGATTGCGCAAATGGT
>JAGCDW010000010.1 GCA_017650945.1 Alphaproteobacteria bacterium
GTCGCCGCTGCGCCTGCGCGCGCGCGTGATTCCTGAACGTTTTGTGGACGGCGTGGATCAACGCATGTCGAAAATGAACATATTGCCACGCGCATTTGTGGATGAAGAGCTGGCCAAGAAACAAATGACCCCGCTGATAAAGGGATACTTGCGTATGGGTGCTACATTTGGTCAGGGTGTGTTTATTGATAAACCGTTTAACACATACGATGTGTTCGTTATGTTACAAACCAAGAATATGGACGCGGCGTATCAAAAGCATTTCTATGGTCGCGAAAACGCACTTGAACATTTGGATGTGAAACGTAATCCGATTCAGACATTGGGCAAAATAATGCTTATGCCGATAACGGGGTCGCTGAATATGCTTGGCGCGTTCTTTGAATTTTTATTGCGCGAAGATGCGGCGGACGCGGAATTTATCGATGAAACCCAAACACCGGACGAAGAACAATAAAATGTCGTGTGTACGAAAGCAAAATCTTTTTAATACTATCACTGGTGCATTGCGTTTCACGGCTTTTTGGATAATGGTCGTGGCACAGTTACCTGTATTGTTCTTACTGCCGGCGCGGAAAAAGATAACGGTCAAATATATGGCTGTGTTTATGCGGATTTTCCTGTTTGTTGCCGGTGTTAAAATTGTAAAGCACGGAACATTGTCTCCGCGGCGGCCACTGCTGGTTGCGGGCAATCATATTTCCGTGTTTGAAATTGCAACTTTTCCAGTTATGTTCGGCGGAACATTTATTTCGAAAAACGATGTCCGCAATTGGCCACTTGTTGGTTGGGTCGCGAATAAGTTTGGGGTTGTCTATATTGACCGCCGGCCGTCACATGCGGCCGAAGTCCTGGCCCAGGTTCAAAAAGAAATCATGAACATCGATTGGCCACTTTACGTTTTCCCCGAAGGAACAACAACCAATGGCGCCTATGTCAAGGAATTCAAAAGCCCCCTGTTCAATGTGGCCGAAGGTGCCGATGTCACCGTGCAACCGGTTGTGGTTCAATATTGTCACCATGACGGCACACCAATAAGTGACGTGGACTTGGCACAGCATTATGCATATTTTGATAACGCAAAACAAACCGCCGGTCCAAAATGTTCCCGCGAACGCAGTGCATTTGGCCAGGTTTTTCACATCATGGTTTTAGGCGGATTTCGCGTGAACGTTTATATGTTGCCGCCACCGCCATTGGCGGGCAAAGACAGAAAACAAATCGCAGAAACAATGTACGAAATAATTTCAAAAAAATATATGGAACTTAAAAGGTATAAAAAATGAGAATTGAAAATTTATGTGTAAAAAGACAAATTGGTGATGTTGCGGGTGCAACTACGCGTGGCCACAAAATGGCGGTTCGGGGCGGATATATCTATCAAACTTTTCAAGGTGGATATACACTAACGCCGACCGGTTGGCGCGTTGTTCATAAAATTGAAAATATAATTCGCGATGAAATGGATAAAATCGACGGCCAAGAAATCCTAATGCCAGTCGTATGCACTGCGGATTTGTGGCGTGAAACCGGCCGTTATGATGCGATGGCGGTGCTTGCAAAATTCAAAGGTTCATCGGGTGCGGACTATGTGATATGTCCAACGCATGAAGAGGTTGTGACTGATTACGCGCGTTCGGTCATTGGTTCTTATCGTCAGTTGCCGTTTATGCTGTACCAAATTCAAACAAAGTTCCGCGATGAATTGCGCGTGCGCGCGGGACTGATAAGGACGCGCGAATTTATCATGAAGGACGGGTATTCTTTCCATGAAACCCAGGAAGACCTGGAACGTTATTACAAACTTTGCTTTGACGCGTATTACCGCATATTCCGTCGCTGTGGGTTAAAGAATATCGTTGATGTTATGTCGTCCACGGGTGATATGGGCGGTGCGGTTGCGCATGAATTCCAATTGGTCAACGAAATGGGTGAAGATACACTTTATATCTGTGATTGTGGTTTTCGTGCGAACAAAGAATTGGAAGATCAACAGGGCGGCTGTGAAAAAGCCGTTTGTCCAAAGTGTGGCAAACCAATGCAAAAAGTTCGCGGTATTGAAATCGGAAACATTTTCCAACTTGGGAAAAAATATACCGATTCAATGCACATGACCTATACCGCGGCGGACGGCACGGAAAAGACACCGATTATGGGTTGCTATGGCATCGGCGTTGGTCGCACTATGGCGGCAATTTTGGAAGAAAGCGCGGACGACAACGGACCGATTTGGAACATGGAAACCGCGCCTTTCGCGGTAGAGGTTATCGGCCTTGTGGACAAAGAAAACAAAACTTTGCCGATGGCGGAAAAAATTTATAACGAATTGAAAAACGCAGGCGTTGAAGTGTTGTTGGATTCGCGTGATATTCGCGCTGGCGAAAAGTTCGCAGATGCGGATTTAATCGCAGCACCAATTCGTTTGATTATGTCGGAAAAAAATCTTTCGCGTAATGTGATAGAGGTTAAGTACCGTGTGAACGATTTTGACACATCAAAATTGCCAATAGAATTCAAAATCGAAACTTGTGTTGCGGACACTTTGACCACAATACAAAAATTGCTACATAAATAAAAAACAAAACATTAAACCAAAACGGGCGCGGACGCGCCCATTTTAGTAATCACTGACACTATCAACTATTTATAAATACAATTTGCGAATTGTTGTGCAACCATCGAACGTTCAACGGACGTTGTTTCGGCAACTGGCACCATAAAGCAACGCGTGCTATCACGCAGTATAAATATTTTCGTTCCGTACTTGTACGCACTTTGCATATTATCCATCTGCGCGCTTGTTAAAAATGCGTTCTGCGTCAGTGGCGAATTTGAAAGCCCGGCCTGAACAACCTGGTTTGCGGTTGCATAATCGTAAACTTCGGTATTAGATTTTACCTCAAAAAAGATTCCGTATTTGCTGGCGTTTTTATCTATTGCATCAGTTTTTTTTTGTGCATCGGGAAATGCGACACCTGTTGCGATTGCCGCCGCCGTCTGCAACGCATTTGAGTTCGATGTTTCGTGCGCCGCCAAATTTAGTTGCATATTTTCGCCACATGCCAAATTCATACGATTTGTATACGATGCCAAAACCGCATCAACCGCATTTTCCCAATCGGATGCCTTTTTATTCAAATCAAGTGTAACAATTTTTTCCGCCCATCCCCAAATGTTTGCGCCAATGTTGCCGGCATTTGCAAAACGCGACACCATTTCGGCGGAACCGCCCGGCACGCCCGCGCCACAGAAATCAGAAAGTTGTGACATAAGCATACTCGACGTTTCGTTACCATACGCCAACGCAACCGCATGGCAAGACATCGCGGCCTCTAACTCTTGCCGGCGCGCCAAACATTGCGGCGAATGTGCCTTGGTCAATTCGTTTGCCATATTTGACATGGAAAGCCACGCCATCAATTCTTGCTGAACATAAGACGGGCAAAGATGCGCCGCAGTATTCACCCCACCAACACCCATTTTCGTATTCGTTGCGTAGTTCGGCAACAAAACCGATGTATCGTTCCGCAAACAAAGCAAGACATAATTATACAACTCACTTTCAGTGGCATAAGCGCAACGCCCAGAAACCTGACCTGGGACAACGGTTATATCGCCACAGTAATCGGATAGACATTTATCAATCTTTACGCGACACGCGCTATCGACATCCGGCACATTTACCATATAGTAAGTATTGCGCTGATTGGTTTTATACGCATTGGCCAGTCCCTGGTTCCCGCGCAGGTTCGTATTTGTTACGGTTCCCATATTTACCGCATTTATCGCGCCTTTGGCCGTTGTGCCCGCGGACACACCATACGCACCCGCGCCAATCATGCATGCGCACACAACACTTGTCATACGAAAGAAATGTTTCATGAAACTCTCTCCTATTTACAGAATATTTTATCATAAAATTGCCCCCCCCGCAAGATTTGTTTTATGGTTGATTTTGGAAATTTTGTTGCTATGATAAAGGCATGTTCTTGGCAAATGAAATCTTTAGTGAAATTTCCGATAACCTGAATAACATTCGGGGGTTTCTTTGACCCGAATAAGTTAAGAACGCAAATCGCTGATTTAACCGAACAATCCCTTTCGCCGGATTTATGGAATGACCCAGATGCGGCGCGCGCGATTATGCAGAAAAAATCCGCCCTTGAACGCGACCTGAAACAAATCGAAGAGATGGACGCGGAATATGAAAACTTGCGCGAATTATATGCGATTGCGCCCGATGATGCGGATGTAATCGCGGCAATTGAAAAATTGGCAGACGCGGCCCGCCGTGCGGCGTATGTAACACTGTTTAACGAACCCGCGGACGGCAACAACGCGTTTTTGTTTATCCAGGCCGGTGCCGGCGGAACCGAAGCCCAAGATTGGGCGCAAATGTTAGAACGAATGTACACTCGCTGGGCCGAACGGCATGGGTTCATGGTGGAAATTATCGAAGAACACCCGGGCGACACCGCGGGCATTAAAAGTATGACCATGCGTATCATCGGCGAACGCGCGTATGGGTGGTTGCGCAACGAAATCGGCGTGCACCGCTTGGTGCGCATATCGCCGTTTAACGCGAACGGCAAGCGGCAGACCAGTTTCGCGTCCGTTGATGTTTGGCCGGATATTGACGACACAATCAATATTGAAATAAACGAAAAGGACCTGCGCATCGACACATATCGTTCTTCGGGCGCGGGTGGTCAGCACGTGAACAAAACTGACAGCGCGGTGCGCATCACGCATATCCCGACGGGCATAGTTGTTACATGTCAAAACGAACGCAGTCAGTTTCAAAACAAAGATATGGCGATGAAAATCTTGCGTTCGCGTTTGTATGAATTGGAAATGCAACGGCGGGCAGAGGCCGAAGATGCCGCCAAGGCCGCCCAGAAAAAAATTGAGTGGGGCAGTCAGATTCGAAATTATGTCCTGTATCCGTATCGTTTGGTCAAAGATGTCCGGACCGGCACAGAAAACACCGATTCCGATGCGGTCCTGGACGGCGATTTGGACGAATTTATGTTGGCGTTATTACGGCGCGGGTAAATATCAGTATTGATTTTTTTGTGGTATAATAACGAAAGAAACAGGACGGTTTAGCCGTCTTTTTCTTTGCCCGCTACGGCGGGTTTTTTATATGCAAAAGGAGAAATATAATGAATACACCAAACTTTTTACGTAATTTGTTACAATTCAATAATTATTTAAACAAGAATAGTAGCGAATATAAAAAAGTAAATGAATATCTGCAAAGTTTATTTCCGGGGCAAATGCAATTGGATGCATCCGGTCGTTATACAGCACCAGAATACGGATATGACGTATGAACAATTTATTGCCGTACAACAGAAATTTGATGATGATATAGCAATGGAAATTCAAGAAGCCGAAACCGATAACGATGACATAGATTTTTCACAATTTGTTGAAACCCAAGAAGTAATAGATGTTCGTGTCTTAATGCCATCAGGTAGCATACAAAACAAAGAGTTAGTTGTTTATACACTTAACATACCAGATGACCCAGATACTGAATCCAACAAATCAAATTCTATTTGGATATGGCATGCCGACAAAGATGACCGAATTTGTGACGAATGTGCGTCTATGGATGGTATGATGTTTGAAAACGAAGATGATATCCCGGAATTTCCGCATCACCCAAACTGTCGCTGTTGGATAGAAGAGATAAAATTAGATGATAATATAAAAATTTCAAAGAAAATTTACAAAAAGCCAAAGTCGGAAAAAAGAGATTCAAAAGAATCTTTATCAAAAACACCAACTTTTGAAAAACCTGTTGATGTAAAAAATGGTCAATACGCAAAATTCGACGGAAAAACTTTAACTATATATCAAGATAACAAACCAATAATGTCTTGGGAAGCAGTATCAGGTAAGAAAGGTTTTCAAAGTGCAAAATATCAAAATTTTAAATCCACAGGTCCGATTCCAGAAGGCACATATGTAGCAAGACAAAGTGATTTGCAGTTTATTTCAGCACAAGATTGGCTTGTGGGGTGGTCCAGAGTTATAGATAAGAATTTAGGTGGCAAATGGCCAGGATCTACAGTGTCGTGGGGAACGTCACGTGTCTGGTTGGAACCGTCAAAAGAAACGAATACTTACGGACGAAACAATTTTAGTATTCATGGTGGATTAATACCTGGATCTGCGGGATGTATCGATCTAACTGGACAAATAAATGCGTTTACATCTTGGTTGAAAAATACTGGAAAAGATTTGCTAGTGTATGTAGAATACAAATAAGACAAAAGGAACCAATTATGAAAAAATGGAAACGTATCGCAATAATTTTCATTGGAATCGACATTTTTTTGATATTTATACTAATTAATGAATATTACGAATTTTTTATCAAAGATTGCCAAGATGCGTTTCCTTTTCATTATTGCCCGTGGGGTAGCGAATCTATGGGTATGGCGTGGAGAAGCGCCGATGCGTATTTGACAGGCATTGTTTCGTCTTGTTCGATCTTATTGTTTTTTGTTCCGGTATCGTTATATTATTATTTTAAACAAAAAAACTATAAAGTTTCTTTACTTTTAGCAATAAGCCCAATTTTAATATCATGGTTAAAGGTGGGGCTAGAATATATTTTCTATTATTATGCGTAGTTAACAGGCGGAATATAAATAATGGAAAAGATTTGCTTATTAATGTAGAATACTAACATGCAAGAAACAAATAAATTTCCTTTATGGCTATGTGGGACAATATGCCTATCAATTGCTTTCATATTTTGTAATGATATGAACCAAATTTTGTGTAATGGGAAATGGGAAGGTCTGTTGTATGGTTTTTTACCATATGACAGACTTGTTAACGTAGATATAATCCTGGTAATAATATCGCTATTTGTTTCGGGGGTATGTTTGTATAAAATTCTACATACAAATGCCCGTAAATTACAAACTATATTGATTTACATCATTTTGGGGGGGCTTGGATTCGTAATTATCATGGCTCTCTTCATGTTAAGTATATATTTAATGATGTTATAGTGAAATCAACATAATAAAATAATGAGCAAAAATGATCTTTTGCCAATATCTTTCAATTCATACTTGCTTTTCGGCGTAAAACCAATATAATTGCGCATGATAGTATATGCACCCGTGGCTTAACTGGATAGAGCATCGCCCTCCGAAGGCGGGGATTGCGCGTTCGAATCGCGCCGGGTGCACCACTTTAACTGGGTAATCATAATGAAATTTTTATCTTTCTTTGCCGTTTTATTTCTTGCCGCATGTAACAGCGTTTATCTTAAACCGAACACGATGGTGCCGAATACCACGGTTTACGCGTCGCGTGGTGGCAACACCATGACCCGCGGGATAAAGGAAAAATTAGAAGAACACGGATTTACCGTAAATGTTGGAAATTTGAAAAATGAATCTTCAATTGATGTTGATAAATTCACGGTTCCGAAAAATACGCGCTATGTTGTCCGCGTAAGCGAACAAACTGAAACCTTTATGCCGTACTGGTGCATATTTAATGGATTCTGGTGGTGGCGTTTTAATGTTTCGATTGCTGACCAGAAAACCGGTGAAGAGATTTTGTCTTGGCGCGGGCGCGGTTGTCAGAATAGTTCACTGCGCAAACTTGATAGATTTTTAGATGAGTTGGAAATAAAAGAATAACTTGACAATCATATTTTTTTGAACAAATATATCATAGGAAACAAAGGATATTTAGATGGCTGAAATGTTGGATAGACATGTACTTCAAGATGCGCGCGCCAAAAAGGTTATTGCGCGCGAACGTGCCCGTAATGAAAAGCGCAAGAATTCTTTGCCACCGTTTTTAGTTGTTTCGGGGTGGCTTCTCAAAATTTTATCAGAATCGAAATATGCACTTTTTCAAAGTGATATTGAAACTATTAGGGACAGTTTAGCCCTGTATTCTGGAGAAAACAACAATGCATTGAATCTAACGGGAATAATATATTCGCACCATGTCGCCAAAATAATGATAGGACACATAGTAAAATATGCCCCTGGTATATTCGATAAAATGATTAAAAACCCGGAAACAGTTACGGATCCTGAAACACAATCAAATATTATTGCAAGTCATTTAAAAGAACACCCCAGTGATGCCAGTAAAGTTATCGAGAAATTTAAACGGGGTGATATTGACCCAAGGGTCTACAACAGGGCGGCAAGATATGCCAAACGACTAAAAGCCGCGGAAAAAAGCAAATAAAAAAACGGTGCGATTTCGCACCGTTTTTTAATCATCAAGCTTTGCGTATTCACAGAACCCTTCGCTGGTATCACAACGCGAAATTGTTCCTTCGCTAATGAAATAACCTTGCGGGTGCAGGCATGCTGGGCAGACGGTTGGTGCCTCGGTCCCAATGTGCCACATACCACAGTTCGTGCAACGCCACATAACAATTTTATCTTGCTTGAACAGTGTTCCGTTTTCGATTGCGTCAATCAGCGCGCGAAAACGCGATTCATGATAACGTTCCGCAAGACCAATGTTTTTCAACACAGATGCGATGGAATCGAAACCTTCTTCGGCGGCAATCTGCGCAAAGCGCGGATACATGTTCGTGTTTTCTTCGTGTTCACCGTATGCCGCGGCTTGCAAGTTTTCAAGTGTCGTTCCAATTTTTCCCGCCGGGAAAGACGCAGTTATTTCCAAAACCCCACCTTCCAAAAACTTGAACAAACGTGACGCGTGTTCGCGTTCTTGTTCCGCGGTTTCCGTAAAGATTTTACCAATCGCCTGAAAACCTTCTTCTTTGGCCTTGGATGCAAAGAAAGAATAGCGATTGCGCGCCTGGGATTCGCCGGCGAATGCGGCTAGCAGATTTTTTTCAGTTTGTGTTCCTTTTAATGATACGGACATATTTTTCTCCTTGGGTTAAAACTGAACCGATGATAACAGGTGTCGCAAGAAAAAGCAAAGTAATTATTTTTGGTTGGCGTTTTCAAACGCGGCATCATGAATCAAATCTTGGTATCCATCATAAATACTAATAGCCAAGAATGCACGTGCTTGCTCTATTGTTTGGCCGTATGCCATAAATACGCCATTTGGTGTTTCATATTTTGCAACAATCCAATCGGGTTTTGCAACATCCGCCGAACAACCTGTTCCTGACCATATTGCCGCGGCGGCCGTGTAATATTCAAATTTATTCTTCTCGGCGCGTGGCAGTTTTTTGACCAAGACAAATTGCCTATCGCGAACCTGGGTTATTTTATATGGAAACTTTTTCTGAACCCGCCACAACCCCGCAATATATTCAACATCGTTAAATTCGGCATCCGGCGACCCAAGCGGCACAGCTTGTTTGAAACCTACATATGCAACAGCACCATCGTCCAGCGCACGATTATACGCGACACGCTTTGCCGCAACGTTCAGTTTATCTTGTTCGGATTGTTTTTCTTTGTCTTTAGCTTTAACGTAATACGGTGCCAATTCATTCGCAACACGGTCATCCAGTGATGGACGCTGTCTTTCATCCGCCAACCTGTTCAAAAGCCCCAAAAAGAATTTCACATTAGATGCGAGTTCTTTTTCTTTTAACTTTTTTTGTATCGTCGCCCATAACGAGGTTTGTTTCATTTGTTCTATTTTCTGCAATGTTTCTTCATCATATATTTCATTTTGTTCCGGCATCTTCAACCCCCAGGAATAGTTTTTCTATTGCACTTATCAGCTTCTCTACTCCTGTGCGCCCCGCCGCGCTGATGGTTAAAATCTGTGGTTTCTTTTTACGACCAAAAGATTTCTTGAACGCGGCCATTTTTTCTGCCAACGCTTCATCACTAATTGCATCAATTTTATTGATGACAACAATTTCCGGCTTGGTCAGCAGACCACCACCATAACTGTCCATTTCATGCCGAATTGCTTTATATCTGGCCGCCCAGTCGTCCTCGGTCCCATCAATTACATGCAAAATCATCTTGGTCCGTTCTGCGTGTCCAAGGAAACGGTCGCCCAGGCCAACGCCCGTATGCGCGCCTTCGATAAGACCCGGCAAATCAACCATAACGAATTCGCGATTATGCGCATACATAACGCCCAGTTGCGGATTCAGCGTCGTGAACGGATAGTTTGCAATCTTTGGTCGCGCGGATGTAACGGCCGCAAGCAATGTGGATTTGCCCGCGTTCGGAAACCCAACAAGGCCGATATCGGCAATAAGTTTAAGTCGCAATATAACCGTACGTGATTCGCCCGGCAGTCCGTCATTTGCCTGACGCGGGGCGCGATTTGTCGGACTTTTAAAGTGCAAATTTCCCCAACCGCCGTTTCCGCCGCGCGCGGCCAAGTATTCCATGCCGTCGGTGTTCAGGTCAGCGTATTCAATTTCCTCGTTCTCGGACAAAATAACCGTTCCCGTGGGTACAGGCAAAATCAGCGTTTCGCCAGATGCCCCTGTGCGCATTTTCCCCATGCCGTTTTCCCCGCGCCCGGCCGCGAAACTTGTTTTGAAACGATAATCGATAAGAGTATTCACATTTGGCACTGCGCGAAAGATAACATCGCCCCCGCGGCCACCATCACCCCCGTTCGGGCCACCGAATTCGATGTACTTCTCACGCCGGAAAGTGGCCGCACCATTGCCGCCATCACCCGCCTTGATAAAAATTTTCGCTTTGTCCAAGAATTTCATACCGGCATTATAACTTAAAAACTTGCAATTTCCACTATAAAGATTATAATCAGCCTATCACTTGCGTGATGATGATTCTGAACCCGATGCGGAATAGTCGTTTTGGACCCGGGGGCGGTACCCGGCACCTCCACCAATAAAATATACGGGGGTGTAACAGTTTCGACAGACGCAATAAAGGCATATGGCTGAATCCGACATGGTTGTCGTAAAATACCAATAAAAACATGAATGGCGATAGAATCGCTGCGAACGACAATGTTCGCCTTGCAATGGCCGCCTAATAATGGCTTGGACACGGTTGGCGATTGTTAACCTGTCCGTTTTGGCTTTTGCGGGGTTCGCCGGGTACCTGGCACCAGAAACTCGGCAATTTATAGGTAAAAAACAAACAAAAGGATAAAGAAAATGTTAGGAAAAATGAAAAAAGTGTTCTTTGGTGGAATATTCTGTGCGTTGTATATTTCATTTATTGCACAGTTTGTATATGTGTTGGGCTGGATTTCTATGGATGAAGGCAAGTTGATGTTTTTGGCCGCGTTGTCGCTTGAATGGTTGTTCTTGATTGGCGCGCGTTATTTATCACGCCGCAGTGGCGTTGCCCAGCAGAAACCTGGATTCAACGGTGGCGGTCGCCGTCGTTAAGCTTTGGCATTATGCCAGATAAAAAGTTCCCGATTTTCGGGAATTTTTTTATTATACGGGGGGTGCTCATTGCCAACTTATTTCCCGTTTATACATAACAACGTCACTAATTTCAATGACAAGATATCACCTTTTGCCGGTATAATGCGATTATTCCAGATATGATTAACCACTAACCACTAACACTTTTCACTATTGCCCTTGAAAACCGATAAAAATAATTCTATATTATGGTTGCTATGAAAGAATATATTCTACCTTGTCGGGATTTAGTGGTGCATCCGGATATGACGGTGCCACTTTATATTGATAATTCAATTTCTATTTCATGTCTTGAATCCGCCGCCGGGTTGACTCAGCGGGTTATCATCGTGCCACAGCACGGTTCCGCATACCCGACCGCGCCGGGCGATATTTACGAATACGGCACAATCGGCGATATTGTTCAGATTTTGCGTATGCCGGACGGCGCAATCCATGCGATAATTCGCACTACAAATGTTGTAAAGTTGAATAATATAACTGTTGTTGACGGGGTTTTCTGTGCCGATACGGAAACGATTGCCATGGGCGATGATATCGCGGACGAACGCACGGTCCTTATGCGGGAAAAGATTTTCGAAACGATTCAGAGTATTTCCAGTTTTCGCAAACTAAAAATCGATAAACTGCGCGGCGTGATTCAGAATTACCCGATGCCGGCGTTTGTTGATTCTGTCCTGCAAACGATGGAGATTGATACTGATACCGCAATTCGCGTTTTGACCACCCCGTCGTGGTACGACAAAATGGTTATGCTGTATGAAAAGATAAAGGTTATCCAAGAAACGTCTAAGGTCGAAGACAGCATAAATCGCCGTATCAGTATGCAAATGGAACAGGGCCGGCGCGAGGCGATTTTACAAGAAAAAATGCGTGCTATCCAAAAAGAAATGGGTGAAGATGACGAAATGGAAGATTCCGCATCTATGCGTAAAAAAATCGAAAAATCGTCTATGCCGGCGGATGTCAAAGAAAAGGCGATGACGGAATGGAAACGTATGCGCAACATGTCGCCAATGTCGAACGAAGGCGGACTTATTAAGACATATTTGGAAGAGTTGCTTGCCATGCCGTGGGATAAATCGGACATGCCGGCAATTGACCTGAACGCGGCGCGCCGGGCATTGGACAGCGAACATTCCGGCATGCGCCCCGTCAAGGAACGCATACTGGAACATATCGCGGTTATGAAGAAAACCGGATCCGCCAAAGGCAGTATTTTGTGCTTTGTCGGCGCGCCGGGTGTTGGAAAAACATCGCTTTGTAAGTCCATTGCGGCGGCACTTGGGCGGAAATACCACCGAATTTCACTTGGTGGCGTTTCGGACGAGGCACATTTCCGCGGCCACCGCAAAACCTATATCGGCGCGCAAACCGGGCGCATTATGGACGCATTGAAACGTGCGCGGGTGAATAACCCGGTTATCGTCTTGGACGAGGTTGATAAAATGGGACGCGATTGGCGTGGCGACCCGGAATCCGCATTGCTGGAAGTCCTGGACCCAGAGCAGAATAGGGCGTTCCGCGACCATTATTTAGAGGTTGATTTTGACCTGTCGAATGTCTTGTTTATCGCAACTGCAAACAGTCTGAATATGTCAAGCGCGCTAAAAGACCGTATGGAAATCATCGAAATTCCAGGATACAGCGAAGATGAAAAGGTGCAAATTGCCCGCGAACATTTAATCGCACGTGCCGCGGCGGATACCGGTTGGGCGGTGGATAAAATAACAATTTCTGACGATGCAATTCGCCATATAATTCGAAAATACACGGCGGAGGCCGGCGTACGTGGTCTGCAACGTGAAATAACCGCAATGTTGCGCCGGTCGTTACTTGAAAACAATGGCGAAGATGCCCCAACGGATTTCACCGTGGAAAAGATTGACGATTTATTGTCACTGCATCAATCCGCCGGTTTTTCAAAGCGCATCGGTTTCGGGGTTGGCATATAGGGGTAAAATAATGAAAATTAGTATTTTTCAGGCAATGCAAATTTGCAATAATATAAAAGATTTATACCAAAATAAAAATACCAACAAGATGATTCCCTGGAATTGGAGCGATTTATACCAAATCACAATGCCTGGTTTTGGAACAATAATAGAATCACATCGGATAGAGAGACACATTAGTACCAAAGAATACATTGTGACAACATTTTGGACGAATCTTATTGGAACTGGGGGACAGGCTGCTATTATACCAACAACATTTACCGTAACGTTCAATAATAAAGGGATATTACCGCACGCACCAAATAATCAAGATTTAATAATTCACGGGTTGCCGGCACGACTTATATTCCACACAATGAAAAAAGAATATTTGAGAGATTGGCATAAAGCAATCGGACTAAGGCATTAATAAACAAGGAACCCCAAAATGATTTTTGTTATAAATACATCTGGCACTGGTTTGGAATTTGTTTTGGATGACCATTACAAAGCGGTCACGGTGGAAAAGCAATCATTGGCGTTGCCGACGGCGGCGGAATCTTTTTTGACCGAATGCGGCGCGAATTGGCGCGACATAACCGCAATCGGCGTTGTCACCGGCCCGGGCAGTTTCACCGGAATCCGCATGGGAATCGCCTATGCCAAGGGGATTGCGATGGGATTAAATATTCCGGTTGTGGGGCTTAGTGCGTTTGATTTATATCACGCCGCCACGCCCGATGCATTTGTTGCGATTGATTCGGGACGTGGCGACTTCTTTGTGGCATCGCCCCATCACGCGCCGTGCACCATGACAATCGATGAGCTTGAAACCGAACAAATGAAATGTCCGCGCACCGTTGGTCACCGGCCCTTTGATTTGAAATTGGGCGTTGATATCGTGCGCAAAAAATTGACGGACGGAAATATCGAACCCGTTGTTCCAATGTACCTGCGCCCAAGTTACGCTGAAGAAAATGCTAAATAAACTTGCCAATTTACATAAACTTTGTTTTCCGCACAAACCGTGGACGGCGAACGATTTCCGTGACCTAAAAAAATCCGGTTGTGAAATTGTGGCGTCTGAAAACGGTTTTATTGTTTGGCGCACTGTTTGCGACGAAGCGGAAATAATCACAATCGGCGTTCACCCCACCGCGCGCGGCGCGGGAATCGCAACCGCGATGCTGGGGCTAATGGAACACGAAATCAAAAAGGCCGGCGTTAAAAAGATATTTTTGGAGGTATCCGCCGAAAACGCGCCCGCAATCGCACTGTATAAAAAATGTGGATTTATTGAAAACGGCCGCCGTCCAAAATACTATGACGGTGTGGATGCGGTTTTGATGGTAAAAAATATTTGACATTTGTGTGTTTTAGTGTATAGCTGTGCCTGCTAGTAATTAAAAGGTCAAACTATGAAAAGAAGAAGAGATATAGATTGGGATAAAGTAAAATATAATGCCTGGAGCGTAGGAGTGTTAAGTATTGTTATTTTAGTTTTTGGCTGGGTGTTTAGTGCCTCTATGATTCCTAATATGAACTCTAAAAAACGTAAAAATGTCGTGGTCGGAAAAGACGGTGATACATTATTTGTACGTGATATACATGATAATAAAGAACGTACGTATGTGTATGATCCGTGTAATAGAAACTGGTTTAATTTCGTTGAATCAAGTGATACATTGATATTGGAAATACCAATGGATGTATACATAAAAAAATACAAATTTGGGAATAATGTTATTTCTTTTGAACATGGTAATAATTGGAAACGTAACACGGCAAAATGTTTTGATTATAATAATGTAATAGCGGGGCGTATTGCAAAACATGAACGTATAAAGGAAGAGAACAACCGTGAGGCAATCGCAAAGCAAGAACGCATCCAAGAACTTGCAAGACAGGAATGTGCCAAACAGGCTGCGGTTACGGATTCCCTGCGTAATGCATTAGACGGGCTTGGGCGCATGGGTCGTATCAGTACAGAAAATAATATTTTGCAAAATGGTGATAATAGGCAAAAAAAGGCCTTGGAGATTATAAAAGCAGAAGAACATACACAATATGTCATCGATAGTACATGGCATGCCCAGGAATTGGCAGAACAGCAAAGAATTAAACAGGCGATAAAACATGAATGCGAAACGAACAAAATTATTAAACAACATAAAAAGAACGGAACTCTTTGGCAATATGTTGCGGAACAAAATGTGACATTGGTGGATACGGCAAGGATTCTAAGGGTATACACAGATAGGCGTCTTGATGTTGGTGGTAGTGCAGATTATTCATCAAATTATGTTTATAATTCAGAACATGGCGGCGTCGGCGGATTGATCGTCGGCGGATTCGGCATTGGTGGCGGAAAGTCGGGTGAATCGCATTTTAATAGTGGTGCAAACGTTTTTTCACAAGTTGATGCAAGCTATGAAGAAAAAAGTTCTGTTGTCGCAGAAGATTGGTATGGGTATACGTATACTTTTTGCGTGAATCCAATGTTACAATTAAAATGTGGTGATAGAATAGTGTTTGAATATACTGGACGCAGACAAGCAGATTTCGGTTATCTTGATCAAGTAAAAATATTAAACATTTTTTATCAAAGATAGATTTGTAATTGATAATACACAATTAAAATTATATTTCAGAAAGCCATTACCCCAATGCGCGTGGTGTGGAAATTACCACCGCCGTTATTTTTTAATTTCCGTTCACAAATTCCAACACCCGCGGGTCGAATATAACATCGCGGGCCGAAAGCGGGCGCGCAATATGCATATCGCCGGCCGTCCGTGTGCGCGACAATGCGACATAGGTTTGGCCGTGCTCAAACGCCCCGCGCGAAATGTCCACTATCACGGTGTCCAGTGTCTTGCCCTGGGCCTTGTGTATCGTCATGGCGTACCCCAGGGTCAGAGGAAACTGTTTATACGCGCCGGTTTCGTTTTCGACGAGGCGTTCGTTTTCATCGCGGGTGTATTCAATCTTTTGCCATTTTTCGGCCTTTACCAAAACAACATCACGATTTTTATTTAGTAATTCGACCGTAATATCGCGCGCCCCCAGCGACCGCACCACGCCCATCGAGCCATTGTGCCACTTGTCGCCGTTTTTGACAAAGACCACCAACGCCCCGATTTTTAGTTCCAAATTCATCGGCGCGGGCACATCGCGTTCGGCAAAGTTCCCCGACAGTTCCCCTGTATATTGCACCAACGGCGCGCCAATTGCATCCAACCGTTCGGCATTTATACGTTCTGCAACCGCGCGAAAGGGTGTAATTATAACGGCATTGTCGCGCCGCGCCGCATCATCAATCTGGCAAGTATTAAAAAACGAAAGCGCACCGACATCACCCGCCCGCAACGCGTTGAGATTCCGCAGCAACCCTGTATCATTTTGCCGATACACCAAATCAAAGTTAAACCGCATAAATTTTGCGCGCCGATACACATTGCTATCAAAGAAATACGCACGCTCGTGCCCATACGCCTGCTTGAAATACGCCGTCGTATCGCGTGTTATGACAGGCGGCAATTGAAACAGGTCGCCAATCGCCACAACCTGAATTCCGCCAAAGGGTTCCGTGCTGTGCCGCGCAGACCGCGCCAAAATGTCCATCGCGTCCATAACATCGGGCGAAATCATGGACACTTCGTCCAGGACCAAAATATCGGTCGCGACCAAAATGTTTCGCACCTTGGCTTTTAGTTTCAAAAATTCCGGGAACACAAAGTCGCGCGGTTGAATCTGAAACAGCGAATGTATCGTTTGACCGCCGATGTTAAGTGCGGCGACTGCGGTCGGGCATGCGCATATGATTCTTTTCTTAGAAGCAGACCGCAGGTAATTAACAAAAGTTGATTTCCCTGTTCCGGCACTGCCAAGAATAAGCACGTTTTGCCGTGTGTTTTCAATAGTATTGAACGCGATTTTTTGCTCGTCACTTAAGATTTTAACGATTTCGGACATGCGCCCATTTTGGCATAACGAATATCAAAAATAAAGGGAAAAAGACGGATTTATATTGTCTTTTTGGCACAGGTGTGATAAAATTCTCATACATGAGAGGGAATTTTTGCCACCGATTAACAAAGAAAGAATGGGTAATAACCGCTTTTGCGGTATTTCATACTGTTTCTAATCTGTTTCTTGGAACATTTGTTGTGTCTTTTTTAATGCATAACACAATCAATGAAATTGTTTCCATATCGACATATCGTTTTTTTGAAATTTTGGCAATATGTTTAACATTTGTTATAACGGCAAATTGGTGCAAAAACGGCAACAGAACGGCACTTTTCGGAATGAACATTGTCGCCCGGATTATTTTGATGGGTCTAATTGCCGTCCTTGGGTCAAATGCGGCGGGGTGGCTTGTTGTGTTGGGGATTCTTTACGGTGTTTTCGAAGGTTTTTATAATTTGCCGATGCACGCCATCACAATTGAAAATGTTTGCGCCAAAAGAATGGTATTCTTTGTCGGCACCAAAGAAGCGATAGTACATACATTCAAAATCTTGGTGCCCGTCACATTGGGAACAATGCTAACCACTACGTCGTTGCAAAGTGTCGCATGGGCCATCATGGTTATGGCAGTTATGGAATTTTTTATGTTGTTTTTATTGCCACCGTGCCGAAATCCAAAACACCAACCAATAGATTTTATCGGTTTTTATAATCACCTAAGGGAAACGCCGTTATTGCGTAAGATATTTCTCTCGGAATTGTTACGCGGTTTTGCATGGATTTTGGAAACGGTCGTGGTTATGTATATTGTCGATGCATTTCACACAGACCTTAATCTTGGGATATGGTCAACGATTTTTGCAATTTGTACAATTGTGGCATCATGGGCATTTGGGCGGTTCTGTTCCAATCGGGATTTTAGGTGGATTGTATTATCTTGCTCTGTATTATTGGCGTTTTCGGCGGCCGCGTTGATAATCGGGGTAAATCGGTTTAGCATATTGCTTTATTCCTTCGCCTATGCGGTTGGCATTGTCACCACAACTAAAATCTGTGGCACCAACATTTTAAATGTCGGGCAATCACGGTTCGTCACAAAAAATATCCGCATAGAATACCTGGTTATGCGTGATGTTGTTTTGTTCTTTGGGCGTTGGGCGGGGTGCCTGTGTTTAATGTATATCGGCGCATTTAGTTTGCACGGGGCCTTGCAGTATCTTATTGCGATATTATTTCTGTCGCATATCTTGGCGTGCGCGATATCCGCAAAGCAAACAAAATATATTAACGATTCCGCGTCATACCGCCGAAAGGCGATAGCTCACCGGTATAATTGAAACTCAAAGATTCCACATGAGATCACCCATGAAAAACGCTGTGCGTTTTTTGCGGGGGGCGATTGTGCGGAAGGACACCATCACTAAAAAATCCTTGCATCAACGAAACAAGTGTGTAATAATGCGCGCGTTGGGTTATTAGCTCAGTTGGTTAGAGCGGAGCGCTCATAACGCTTTGGTCGTGGGTTCGAGTCCTACATAACCCACCATCCGTCTTTGCCTTTGGGCAAGGCCGTGATAGAGATTTCTCAATTATAATTGAAAAATCACCCACGCCGTGCTTGCACGGCGTGTTTTATTCCTTTTCGCTGCGTTAGGGGGACTAAACCGCATCGTAGCGTTCTTTGAGTATGTGTGTAGGTGGTGCTGTTCACTAGTAGTAATTTTCCCCCCCTTGCACCGCGGAATTTTTTTTGATATAATACCCAAGAAATGAAGGTATCAAGGCGTCATCTTTTGCAAATTACGGGACTTGGCATAGTTGTCGCGGGCGCGTTTCCGCGTATGGCTTTTGCTGCGCGTAATTCTATTAAATCTATGCGCACGGGGGTTCAGCCCGGCGGCAAAACGCGCTTTGTTGTTGAAACGACGAACCGTCCGTCATATACGCTTATATACGGCGAAAATACGCTTACAGTAAAATTATCAAACACGCCGGCGAATAATTCAGTTAGTCCAAAATTGGCATCGGGAACATTGGTGCGGAACATCAGTCAGACACAAATCGGTGATTCCGTGAATATTGTAATGGACTTGAAAAAGCCTGTTTCGGAAATTCCAAAGAACCAAATTATGATTCTGGAACCAAACGGCGATAATGATTATCGACTTGTGCTGGACTTTGTTGCCGGCACGACCAAGGCGGCCGCGACCGCGGCGACTACAACCACCACTGCACCGGCTGAAAAAAAGCATGTAATCGTCATTGATGCCGGCCACGGTGGCAAAGATCCGGGTTGCATAGGCAAGGGCGGAACCAAAGAAAAAACGGTCGTGTTGTCCGTTGCACAAAAATTACGCAGCGCACTTAAAAACGCAGGATTTGCGGTATATATGACACGCGGTGATGATACATACCTTAAATTAAACGAACGCGCGCAAATTGCCGAAAAACGCCACGCGGATTTGTTCCTGTCGATTCACGCGAACGCGAACCCAAGCCGTTCGGTCAAGGGTTTTTCAATCTATACGCTTTCGGAAAAGGCATCGGATGAGGAGGCGCAGAAACTTGCCGATGCTGAAAACGCCGCGGACAAGATTGATGTTTCTGGGTTCGAAAGTTTTTCCAAGGATATTCGCATCGCGCTTTCGTCACTGCAACAACACGCGGTTGCGGAAATGAGTGAAGAATACGCAAACGGATGCGCGCGTGCGTTCACACGTGCGGGCATAGAGCAACAGGCCGGCCCTGCCGTCCGCCATGCGCCACTTGCGGTGCTGCGTTCGACTGTGCCGGGTGCGCTGATTGAATGTGGGCATTTGTCGAACAAGGCTGAAGAAAAACTGCTAAAAAGTTCATCGCACCAAGATAAACTTGTCGCCGCAATCGTCAAATCTATCAAAAATTACGATTTTGAAGTATAAACCCCTTGCAAAACGTATAAACCAATGTAATAATACCGGCACCGGAGATATGGCAGAGCTGGTTGAATGCGCACGACTCGAAATCGTGTATACAGGAAACTGTATCGAGGGTTCGAATCCCCCTATCTCCGCCAGGAATTTGCCCCGCGTTTGTGCGGGGAAAATTTATGGCGGGTATACCGGGTGTGGACGAACCATCCGCAACCATCGGTTGCAGGGTTCGGAACAAGCGCACAAAGAGTGCGCGCAGTGAAAGGGGCCCACGAACGGAAGTGAGTGGGAATTACAATCCCCCTATCTCCGCCAGGAATTTGCCCCGCCAGAGTGCGGGGAAAATTTATGGCGGATTTTTTTGATTTTAATACAATTTCCCCCATTGAAAAGTGTGGTGTGCGTTCTATATAATAAAATGACAGAGCCAAGAGGTGCCACCATGAAGAATCAAAATTCCAAGCCACAAATTACTGAAATCCTAGATGCGATGAAATCGCCCACAAAATGGAACAACCTCAGAATGACCCAGGCGCAAAAAATCGCTGGCAAAATCGAAAAAACAAAATCCGAACAATTTGCGGAATACGTTGACGACGTTTTTATGTCGGTTTGTGAAGAATTAAATGTCTTTGAAATGGCGCGCGATTGGGCAAAAAAAACGGCCCCTGAAAGATTGGCTGTGGCGGGCAACATTATCAAACGTTTTGTTGAACGCGTGCAATCGGACACCCAAACAGGTCGTGCGAAAAAGTATAACGATAAAGTGGTGGAATCCGTTCCAAAAATTTCCGTGTCACGCGCAACAGACGGCCAAATGTCGGTATCGCCGCGGGGCACGGTCAGTGTGAACCCAAATTTTCGGTATTATGATAATTTGATAAATTTTCTTATGGACCTGCGGCACGAAAGCGCGCATATTGTCGATATGTTTTTCCCAGGGCTAAGTCCACTTGATACCGATATTCGTGACCTTTCGATGGCGTTTTATATTCGGCCCAGTGAAGATATGAATTTGTATAAACAAAATCCATTGGAATTAAACGCGAATATGCGCCGGCGCGAATTCGGAAATAAATTACAGGAAAAAATCACGCTATGCGAATATGTGCGGGTGCAAAGGTTGGTTGGCAATGCGGTTGCACGCGGTGTTTTGCGGGGGCACTAATGTCGGGAAAAAGTTTCAATGAAAGTGTTTATGAGATTGTGGCGCAAATTCCGGCGGGGCGCGTGGCGACATTTGGACAAATTGCGCGTATGATTGGGCGGCCAAAAATGGCGCGCTTTGTTGGGTACGCATCGAATAATAAAAAGAGTTGGCACCTGCCTTGGCATCGTGTTGTGTTCAAAGATGGATCACTTATCGGTGAACCTTTTTACAAGCAACAGTTAAAGGCACTGAAAGAAGAGGGCGTAAAATTCACAAAGGACAAACGTGTTAAATTGCCGGAATTCCAATGGCAACCGAAATCTGAATCTATGCCCGCCGATATCCGCGATTGGCCGTTAAAGTTTTAAAAATGGGCGCAACCGCGCCCAAAATTATTTCTTTTTATGTTTGTTCGTTTTCTTTTCGGTATTGATAAGTTTTCTGTTCGTGATTTTATTTAGAATCATTTCTGGGCTTATCGATTTGAATTTAAGAAACCAATCGCGGTCGCCGGCGTGACGAATATCTGAAATCTTGCCGGGCGCGGGAACGATAACATCTTCGCCGGGAATCCATTCTGCGGGCGTTGCGACATGAAACGCGTCCGAAGTTTGTAACGCGATAACGATGCGCTTTATTTCCGTGATATTGCGCCCAACCGATTTCGGATAGTAAAGAATTGTGCGAATAATTCCGCGCGGGTCAATTATAAAGACCGCCCGCACAGTATCTGTGTCGCCGGCGGATGGTTGCAGCATACCGTATCTGCGCGCGATATCGCCGGACACATCCGCGACAACCGGGAAAGTTATTTCCATATTCTTCCAACCTTGATAGTTCACATCGTTGCGAATCGTCTGAATCCAGGCCATATGCGAAGCATTCGAATCAACCGAAAGCCCGACCAGTTCTGTATTCAGCGCATGAAATTCATCGGCCATTGATTGAAATGTCATAAACTCTGTTGTGCAGACCGGCGTAAAATCGCCCGGATGCGAAAAGAACACAACCCAATGCCCGCGATAATCATGCGGAAAATGAATGTACCCGTTCGTGGTATTTGCACCAAATTCCGGCGCCGGTTCACCGATAAGCGGTATATTGCTTTCATAATCGCAATCAAAATCATTTAAAATTTCTTTCATAATTTTCTCCCTTTGGTTGGTTGTATGTTATCAAAAGCACAAACATTTTTCCCCAAGATAGAATTCTTATGTAATGTATTTTGCGCGCACTGCAAAAAGCACATTGACACATAATAATAATTTATGATAAAATGTCATTGAATCAGATGGGAATCTGGTTCGGGGCCCTGAGAAGCCCACAGTAAAGGCGACAAAAACTGTCGTAATCCGCACAGTTTAGGGACGCCTTGGCGTCTTTTTTTATTGTGCAATCCCCCGACTTCGGTCGGGGCGCTATTGGATATAAAATAGGTTCGCCGAAGTCCAATAGGGTCATTCTTTACTGTGATTTCTCAACAC
>JAGCDW010000011.1 GCA_017650945.1 Alphaproteobacteria bacterium
ACGATTTTATTGTTCTGTTTTTTAATCCAAACATTTGGCCGGAAAGTGAATATACTCGCCGCATGAAAGAGCAGGTTAAATATTGTGAAAAAATGGGTGTAAAATATAAAATCTGTGAATACGACCATGACGCTTGGCGGGCGGCGGTGCACGGGTTAGAGGCCGAACCCGAACGCGGCGGCCGGTGCAGTGTTTGCTTTGCCTATCGTTTTGAATATGCGAAAAAGTTTGCGCGCGAAAATGGGTATAATGCGGTTGCGTCTGTATTCGGTGTGTCGCGCCACAAAGACCAAGCACAGGTTGACACCGCCGCAGAATCAACACTGGACGAGATTGCATATTTACCGATTAAATGGGACGAAAAATTACGACAGCAAATCAATCGTGAATCTGACTTTTACCGCCAAAATTATTGCGGTTGCGAATTTAGTATTCGTAAAGTATAATCAGCATATAATTTATCAAAGGAGTGACGATATGTCATCGATACTTGTTTTTCCGGGCCAGGGTTCCCAGGCCGTTGGTATGGGGCGCGAACTGTATGAAAATAATGCGGCAGCGCGTGCGGTGTTTGACGAAGTTGACGATGCTTTGAATCAAAAACTGTCCGATATTATTTTCAATGGGCCGATGGAAGATTTGACTTTGACCACAAATGTTCAGCCGGCAATTATGGCGACATCTATTGCAATGTTGCGTGCGGCGAATGTGCCACTTACTCAATATGTTGCGGGACATTCATTGGGTGAATATACCGCGCTTTGTGCGGCGGGTGCATTGTCTGTTGCGGATACCGCAAAGTTGTTGCGCCTGCGCGGGGACGCGATGCAGCGCGCTGTGCCGGTGGGCCGGGGACTGACAGCCGTGATTTTGGGTTTGGATATTGATGTTGTGCGTGATATCTGTGCCAAAAATGACTGTGATGTTGCGAACGACAATTCCCCAGGCCAAGTTGTGATTTCTGGTGCGCGTGAGATTGTTGAAAAAACACTCGAAGATGCACGGGCCGCGGGCGCAAAACGCGCGATGCCACTTGCGCTTTCGGTGCCGGTGCATTGTCGGATTCAGGCACCCGCCGCCGAGGAAATGCGCGCGGCACTTGCGAGTACAGAAATAAAAAAGCCGGCGGCGGCGTTGATTTCAAATAAAACTTGTGCGCCGATATCCAACCCAGACGAAATTCGCGAAGCGTTGGTGTATCAAATTACGCACGGTGTTCGTTGGCGCGAAAGTGTTCTGGCTATGCACGATTTGGGAATAACTGAAACTATCGAGGTCGGCCCAGGCGCGGTTTTGACAGGTCTTACCAAACGCATATGTCCGGAAATGGAAGGAAAAAAATTAGAGGTGTAATTATGTTCGAATTAAAAGATAAGGTTGTTTTAATAACTGGCGCGACCGGTGGAATTGGCGGGGCAATCGCGCGTAAAATGAACGATGCGGGCGCAAAGGTTGTTGTGTCGGGGCGCAATGTTGCGAAACTGAATGCGGAATTTGACGATTCTTATGTAAAAATTCCGTGCGATTTGGCGCAAGAAGGCGCGGCGGTTGAACTGGTTATGGATGCGATTGAAAAATGCGGTCGATTGGATGTGCTGGTCAATAACGCCGGAATTACTGCGGACACTTTGCTTATGCGTATGACGGACGAACAATTCGATAATGTTATCAATACGAACTTGCGGTCTTGTTTCAAGATGTGTCGCGCGGCGATTATGCCGATGATGCGGCAACGCTTTGGGCGCATTATAAATATGGCGTCGATTATCGGTGTTATCGGTGGCGCGGGCCAGGCGAACTATGCGGCATCAAAGGGCGGTATGATTGCTATGACAAAGTCCATCGCGGCCGAAGTTGCATCGCGCGGAATTACCGCGAACGCGATTGCGCCGGGCTTTATCAAAACGCCGATGACCGATGTTTTGTCTGATGAATTGAAAAAGAATTATTTGGCGCAAATTCCGGCGGGCCGCTTTGGCGAACCGGAAGATATTGCGAACGCGTGCGTGTTCTTGGCAAGTGATGAAGCATCATATATCAATGGTCAAGTATTACACATAAACGGCGGACTTGGGCGGTTTTAATGCAAAGTTTTGATGTGATTGTTATCGGTGGTGGACATGCCGGGGTCGAGGCGGCCGCGGCGGCGGCGCGGCGGGGGGCAAGGACACTGCTGATTACAATGCGCGAATCTGATTTGGGCGCAATGTCTTGCAATCCTTCGATTGGCGGCCCGGGCAAATCGCAAATGGTTGCGGAAATGGACGCTTTTTCCGGGGTTATGCCGCGTGCCGCCGATATGGCGGGCATTCATTTCCGCACACTGAACGCGTCGCATGGCCCGGCAACACAGGCATTACGGGCGCAGATTGACCGCGAACTTTATCATAACGCGGTGATGAAAATTTTGCAGAATCAAAAAAATTTGACGGTGCAATTTGAAAAAGTTGAATCAATTGATTTAGAAAAGAAAATCATAAACGGCATCTATACGGCGAAATCCATCGTATTCACGACTGGGACTTTTTTGCGCGGGCTGGTAACCATGGGTGGCGACAAAATTCCGTCCGGCCGAATTATGGATAGTGGCGAATATCAATCGCCCGATACGGTGATTTCCGGCGTATTGCGCGATTTTGGGTTTGATATAATCCGACTTAAAACCGGAACACCGGCGCGAATTTATCGCGACTCTATTGACTTTTCGGTGTGCGAAGAACAATTGCCCGACACGCCGCACGATTGGTTTTCCGATGGGTGCGATGTGAATAATAATGTGGCGGTTTGCTATATAACGCATACAACAGGCGAAACACATGAAATCATTCGGCAAAATATAAAAAACGCGCCGATGTATAACGGCGACATAACCGGCATTGGGCCGCGCTATTGCCCATCGATTGAAGATAAGGTTATGCGGTTTCCGGAACATACTTCGCACCATGTATTTTTGGAACCCGAAGGATTGCACAGTGATTTGATTTACCCGAACGGCATTTCAACAAGTTTTGGTGCCGATATCCAAGACCAATGGATTCGCACAATTCCGGGTTTGGAAAATGCGCGCTTTGCACGATATGGATACGCGATTGAATATGACGCGATAGACGCGCGCGCGATTGACAAGCATTTAATGGCGCGCAGCGCACCGAGTTTATTCTTTGCCGGACAAATAAACGGAACATCGGGGTATGAAGAGGCCGCGGCCCAGGGTTTGGTTGCGGGCGCAAATGCCGCCGCGTTCGCGCTTGGCGTGCCAACACTCGACATCGACCGGACGAATTCGATGATTGGCGTGATGATTGACGACATAACGACACTTGGTGTGGACGAGCCGTATCGTATGTTCACATCGCGGTCGGAGTATCGGTTGAACCTGCGCGCGGATAATGCGATTGCGCGGCTTGGGCAAATTGGTGTTGATTTGGGACTTATCGATTTGCCGGCTTTTTTGAACAAAATGAACAAAAAAGCCGGGAAAATTTCCGAAAATGATAAATTCTATGCCGGCTATATTATGCGAAACAATCGGGAAATTGAATCGTATCGCCGTGATAAAGAGATAAAAATCCCGGCCGATTTTGACTATGACAATATGCCGGGGCTAACACACGAACTTTGTGAAAAATTGAAACGCGTCCGCCCGGCAAATATCGCAGAATTACAAAAAATCCCCGGCATGACCCCAGCGGGAATTATGGTGGTGTTTAAGAAATTAAAGTGTTAGTGTAAGTGGGGGCGCGACCGTTTGGTCGATTTCTGAAATTTTTATGATATAATTGCAATTGAAAATAAATTGAAAAGGCAACGGATGCAAATTATTAAATATTATCAATCTCAGAATCAAGAACACTGGAAAAACGAGATAGGTAAAGGTGATTGGTCAGCTGCAAAACTTTTGTATTCGTGGTTAAATACTAATAAATTAAAACAAATATGTGGAAAATCGACAGAGGTTTTTCTGCTTACCGATGGCGATAATTTGGCTTCTTTTGCGATCTTTGCCGAACAAGATGAAATTGATGCACCAGAATTGTACCCTTGGATTGGTTTTGCATACACATTTCCAAAATATCGTGGTAATAATAATATTGGTAAAATGATAAATCATATTTGCGATACACTAAAATCCAATAAAATCGAAAAAGTATATATATCTACTGACCATATAGGTTTATATGAAAAATACGGTTTCGTGTTCTGGAAAATCATGAATAACCGCGAAGGTAAACCGACAAGAGTTTATATAAAAAATCTTAATTAAAGGTAATAATATGATTAAACAAGTTATAGATGGAATAGAATTTAAATTAAAAGAATATCAGGATTTTTCTTGGTTAAATGATTATGGAACTGTGTTTAGTGTTATAGATGAAACCGGCAGTGGTTGTATATCTTTCAGTATAAAAAAGGACAACCAAAAATATTTTTTCAAGATTGCCGGTGCAAAAACGATAAATGCTGAAATAAGTGAAGAAGAATCGATTAAATTATTAAAAGAAGCCGTAGTAAAATATAAAGAAATCAAACATGAAAATTTGATTAAACTGGTTGATGCTTTTGAATATAAAGAATTTTATGTTGTAATCTATAAATATGCCGAAGGCGAATGTTTATTTGACCATTGGAATTTTGATAGATACGAAAAAACCAAAGAAACAACACCTTTGATGAAATTCAAATCATTACCAATAGAAAAACGATTAAATGTTGTGAATAAATTATTTTCATTTTTTGAATCATTTATTGATGCGGGATACGTTGCGGTAGATTTTTATGATAGCAGTATAATTTATGACTTTGAAAAAGATACCGTCACTTTTTGTGATATAGATTTATTTAGGAAAATACCAACTGTAAATGATTTAGGAAAGGACTATTTTGGAACCAAAAGATTGAAAGCACCCGAAGAAAACGAATTAGGTGCGGCAATAGATGAACAAACATCATTATTTACATTAGGCGCAATTATATTTGATATGTTTAGCAATCCATCAAATATACAAGAGAGATACAACAAAGGCTGTTTTATACCAAATAAATTAGAAGAATTTGAATTAAATAATGATATTTATAATGTATTATTAAAAGCAACGGCTTACAATAAAAATGATAGATATAAAACCGTAAAAGAGTTTAAAGACGATTTTTATAAAAATATTAATTTGTGATTTATTTTCTAATAAAGGTGCACATTTTTGCAAGGGGGCATGTTGCGCATTTTGGGCGCAGGGCGGTGCAAGTGTATCGCCCGAACAGCACCATCACATGATTTGTTATTGAGTGATATTTCTTTGGAATTTTTTTTAGTAATTCCACTTCTACCTTTTCCGGTGTGTTTGCGGAGTCCGTCACCCAACCATAGCGGTGCGAAAGGCGGAACACGTGCGTGTCAACCCCGACATTCGGCGCGTTCCACAAAACATTTGTGATAACGTTTGCGGTCTTTTGCCCGATGCCCGGTAATTTTACAAGTTCCGCGCGATCGTGATATTTTTGCGGAAATTTCCACTCACCACTACCCCACCGCGTCCCGCGGTCCCCCCCTTCGCCGGCGAAGGGGATTGACAGATGCTGCGCCAACGCGATTATATTTTTTGCCTTGTTGTTGAAAAAAGAAATTACACGAATATGTTCTTTTAGGCCATTGATGCCAAGTTCCAACATTTTTTGCGGGGTCGGCGCAACGCGGAATAGGGCGGGCGTGACCTCGTTCACCTTTTTATCCGTGGCCTGCGCCGACAAAATCACCGCAACCGCAAATGTGAACTCGTTCGTGGAATATAATTCTGAACGAATATTCATATTCAGATTTTTCGGAATAATTTCGAAAAAATCTTGGGGTGTTATC
>JAGCDW010000012.1 GCA_017650945.1 Alphaproteobacteria bacterium
AAAGACCATAATCATGGTCGCAAGTCCGAATAAAAATCCCAAAAGTTTCTTCATCACTGTTCCCTGTACGCGTTAAATTCCGTCACATAAAACCCAAGTGTCTGGGGATACCGCTGTGCATCGCGCGCGATTTTGACATACACAATCACATTAAAATCGCCGTTCAAATTAGACCGCACCGATGTCCGAACAACCCAAGTTCCACCATTTTTTGTTATTTCGCCACTGGGCATAACGCTAATCTTTTTCGTATCGACATACCAACGCTGGCCCATAGATTCGTACGACCGATACATCGGCAAAACCTTTTCAGCAAAGTAACGAAACATATTGTCGCCCGCCATGCAATACAAATCGCAACCGACATCCGATTCAAAAGTATTGCTTACCCGATTGGCGCAATCGGCGCCCCGATTACACTGCGCCCAATTCTTGGCGTTCAGTGCCGAATTATCGGAAATCGTGAACCATTTTTTTGTGAAAACGCCGGCCAATGCCCGCTGCATAGAATCATAATACGGCACAACGATATTTTCTTTGATTTGGCCGACCAATTGCCAATTCCCGCGCATGCCGTCAACATAAATCACATATGGACTAACAGTTCGGCTGTTCTGCAACCAAGGTATCGCGACACAGCATGCGATGGTCAAAAAGAACGCAACCATCACCCACACGCCAAAGGTGCGTGAAATCGCAATCCGTTTCCCTGCGGGAAATGCGGGCGTATCAAAATCTTCTGGGTAATCCAAAGTTCCCCCCTACGCGGCGCCGCGTCACTATGCGCGATAGACCATGATGCATGCGCACGGACTAAGTTTCAATTCGTTTGTATCATAACCAATACCAACCGGTTCGCGGTCATAAATCTGGCCACATCCGGCAAGCGTCAGTCCCAAAAATACGGCAACTAAAAACTTTTTCATCACTTTCCCCCTTTGTTTTTTTGATTATAAAAAATTTTCTTGTTGCCGGTCAAGTGCAAATACGACAAGTTAAAACACTTGAAATTTGGAAAAAATGTCCTACAATGAGAAATGAAAGCCGATAATCCACTAACAATGGGGAGGCGGAAGAAGAACGGCGGCAAGATACTTGCGCTTACTAGAACTTCCCGGGATTGCCCGTCACAGCAAACGACTCTTTAATGGTATGGCGAATCCAGCGAGAGTTAAAAAGGCAACATTGGCGACAGTGTTGTAAAACAAGGTGGCACCGCGTTGGTGTTGTGTATTCTGAAATACGATATGCACGATATTTAACGTCCTTGTGTTCTTATTATAAACAGTAATAACGAAACATAAAGGAGGTTAAAATGTCAATGATAAGAACGCATATCGCCGAAATTCCACAAAAGATTGGCGAAACAATAACTGTCAAAGGTCACGCGCAAACAATTCGCGAACAATCAAGTGTTGCGTTTATTGTCCTGCGTGAAATAACCGGAACCGTTCAATGTGTTGTTGAACGCGGAACGCCGGCCTTTGAAAAGGTAAAGCAAATAACAACGGAATCTGTTATTTCTGTGACGGGAACCGTTGTGAAAACATCCAGTACGGAATCAGGGTATGAAATCCACGTTTCCGAATTGGAAATAATATCACTGGCGGAGGCGACACCGATACCGGTGACCCCAAAAGGCAGTGCCGAAGTCACACCAGAAAAATCGCAAGATTGGCGTTTTCTGTCGTTGCGTTCGCCGCGCAGTGCGACAATCATGCGTGCGTTTTCTGCGATGACGGCGGGATACCACGAATATTTGGAAAAGCAGGGTTTCATCGAAATCCAAACGCCAAAAATCATGGCGACACCGTCTGAATCACGTGCCGAATTATTCAAACTTGAATACTTTGGGCAAACGGCATACCTTGCGCAATCACCCCAATTGTTCAAACAAATGGCAATTGCAAGTGGTCTTGAACGCGTGTTCGAAGTCGCACCGGCATTCCGTGCGGATAAATCTTTCACGACACGTCATGCAACCGAATTCACATGTTACGATGTTGAAATGGGTTACATTGAAAGTTTCGAAGAAGTGATGACGGAATTGGAACAAACGATACGCTATATGCTGACATCGATAAAGAAAAAATGTGGGCGTGAAATTGAGAAATATTTCGGTATCACAGAGTTCCAGTTAAAAAAGCCGATTCCACGCATAACCATGGCGCGCGCCAAAGAAATCTTGCGTGAAATGGGTGCCGCATCGGAACAGCCAGACCTTACCACGGCGGAAGAAAAGGCACTGGGCGAATATGTGCGGGAACATTTCGGTTCTGAATTCGTCTATGTCACGGAATGGCCGTGGGCGGCACGTCCGTTCTATCACAAGAAAGGCATCGGCGAACATGGCGAACCGATATCGGTTTCGGCCGACTTGTTATACAAGGGTGTCGAAATCGTGACATGCGCCCAACGTGAAGAATCCTATGGCAAACTGTGTGAACAATTGCGCGAAAAGGGTTTGCACCAAGAAGGCCTGCAATGGTATTTGGAATGTTTCCGCTATGGCATGCCACCACACGGTGGATGGGGCTTTGGTGGCGCAAGATTCATAAAGCAGTTGCTGGAATTGCCAACGATCAGGGAATCAATGTTCTTGTTCCGCGGTCCATCACGTTTGATGCCGTAAAACAAAAGCCCGCAAATATGCGGGCTTTTATTTATCAATTTAACGAGATTTCTTGACGGTGATTACACCTTGGGTATTGTGTATATAATCCCAATGCTCCTTCAACACATCGCGTGGAATATATGAACGCAGCGTGTCCTTTTTGGCTTCCAATCTTTCTGGGAAAATGGCGGCATCCATCCAACCAAAATCCGCCACCAATTGCGCCATGGCCAAGCGACAAATTTCCGGGTATTTCCGTTTCACCGAAGGTTTAACGCCCTCTAACGACATCGGTTCCCCGGTCACCGCCATTTTACATAACCATGGATTTTGTAATTGAACTGCTTCTGGAACTTGCTTAATATCATACGGATATTCAGCAATCGTTATTCCGCAAACATCAGGATGTTCCTTTTTTATTTTAGTCGGAACAGACGCAAGGTTATATTCGGCTTTCATAACCGCAATTTTGCACATTTCATAAGTCCTAAAACGTGGCGGAACATGGGAAAGATCGCGCATGGTATCACCCGAAAACGCGTTTTTGTAATGTTCAATCGTCACATATTGTGCCGGCGCGGATGGTGCCAACCAAGGCGCATCGGTCAATGCCCGGGTCCAATTATCCCGCGTTTGGATTTTTGCAGGGAACTTTGGTAATAATCCGGGACATTTTGATAGTAATTGTTCGTATAAATCTGGATTTTTATCAAAAACGGCCTGTGGGATTTTTTCATATGCCTTTGCCCCAAATTTTTCAATCGCCGCGACACAGATTTCCGGATGCGCAATTAAAACATTGGTGTCAACATATTCCAATAATTCAAGATGTTCACACACCAATCTTGATATCAAATCTGCATTTTGGTTTTGTAATTCTGGGCATAAATCCATTAAATTCAATCCAGGTGTTGGTTCGCGTGCCCATATTAGACCCAACCAATGCGTTTCGTCCGGATCGTTCGTTAATTTCTCAACGCAGGTTTCCGGCATTAACACCTGGACAGATGGTTTGACGGAACCCAACTTGATTTGCCCTTTTGAAAGTGCCGATTCAACCAAATCAACCAATGCTTTTTGTTCATCTGCACATAAATATGCCAATATTTCGGGATGTTTTTTCGCTATATCGCGTGTAATATCGCGCAATTTTTTCTGTTCCGATGCGGATAAATATAACCATATTTCGGGATTCTTGCCGGCCACATCGCGTATAACATTAAAGTGTTCTGTTCGAAAATCTCTTGGCAATTTTTTAATATGCTCGGGATACTTTAATAAAATTGTGCCGACCGTGTCCGGGTTAGCCATCCCCCATTTGGCGGAGGCATTTTCCAATGAAAGTTCGCCGTCAAAAATATTTGGGAATTTTTCGAATACGGATTTGTTTAAAGCACCAAAAATTATTTTTTTTCGGTTTTCGGTGCTGAAATCAACATCATCAGTCATTATTTGATGATAGCGGCTTACCGCGGTTTCACAGATCCGTTGGTCTGCCATTTGAACTTCAACCGGCACAAATTGCAATGTTCGCCAATCATATTTTGCTGATGCAATGCAAACATCAACCGTCCGGAATTTTTCCGGCACATATTTTATCACAGGTTCAAAATATTTGTATAAACCCTCATATTCCTCGTATCCCTCTGGGGACGTATAGGCCAAACGACTACGAACATACTCTTTCTTTGGATTGGCACTAACAGCGATTTTGCATAAATTTTCATCCAAAAATTTTGGGTATTTTTCTAGGAACCACTTAAAAAATTCATAATCGCCGGCGGCCTTTTTCATTGCGACACAACACAATTCATAATTTAATTCATCCGCGGGTATGTTTTTTATGTAACGAGGATTGTGCTCAATATTTCCAATGTGTTGTTTCGAAATATAGTCAATATATGATGTCGACATAACGTGCCCTTTTGTTGTTTGGCGACACTCTCCACTCCTCTGGGATTTATACTATTTTTCTGCCGTAAAGTCAAATAATTTCGCGATTAAAACTGTGTTTCAAATGAAAGCAAGAAACGGCGTTCGCGGTCGTGTGGGCCGGTTTTCAGTGGCCAACCCCAACTGAAATTCATAGGGCCCATCGGCGTGTTCCAATATATACCAAACCCCGCGGACGTGCGCAGCCCGCTTTCGATATAATTCGGCTTCCCAAGGTAAGTATCCTCACGCGCGGGCGGTTTACCAAGTATACCATAGTCCATAAAAACAAAACCCTTTATCTGATATTCGTCCGGAATAAATATCGGGAAATTGATTTGCGTTGAACCGTTCGCCTTCCACATACCGCCCAGGGAATAGGACTGATACGCCCAATTACGACTGCCCACGCCGGCGACATCAAACCCGCGCAGTGATTCGCCACCCAAAAAGTACCGATACACACGCGGCACATAATCGCCACCAATCGTCTGAATATAACCAAACTCCAGCGAAGAACGCAATTGCCACCGGTCATCCCAAAAATTTACCATTCCGATCACGTCGGCGTTATAGCGGAAGAATTCTTCCGTCCCACCAAACCCAGTATACGCGACACCGATATTTCCAACGATGCCGGTGTGGGTGTTCTGTTCAAAATTCGTATTCAAATTATGATACTTAAAATATGTCCCAAGGGTATACAGCGTCGCATCGCGCCACCCGCCTTCTTGCAAATCATAGTTTTGATCGAACGCGGCCGAAAGGCGTAAAATCTGAGTCCAATGGTCGGTCAGTTGCCACCCAAGCCGCCCTGCGATGGTAAGTGAATCGCGGTCATACCCAAACCCACCAAGTTTTTTATAGTTATACATTGTGTACGACACATCAAACCCGGCCGACAGCGCACGCCCAAACAGGAACGGTTCGGTGAAACTGAACAACGCCTGCTTTTGATATTGCGCGAGTGACCCGCGCAACTGCACCGTTTGACCGCGGCCCATAAAGTTATTTTCCGTAATCCCCGCATCAACCATAAATCCGTTTATATTCGACCAGCCAAACCCGCCGGAAAGTTCGCCCGTCGGTTGTTCTTCAACCTTGATATCCAAATTCATCATATTCGCGTCGGGAATTCTGCTCGGCACCATTTGGACATCTTTGAAATAACGCGTGCGCATCAAACGTTGCCGACCCTGTTCAATCGTTTGCAGTGAAAACGGGTCGCCCGCGCGCATCGGAATCAATTGGTTTATCACGGAATCAAACGTCCGCACATTCCCAAGTATATTGATAGAATTCAAATAAATTCGATTTGTTTTTTGTATCTTGAACTTCAAATCAATCGTGCGCGTATCGTCATTTTTTTGCGGAATCGGGTCAACACTTATAAACGCGTATCCATAGTCCGCAACCGCACCACGAAGCGCGGAAATTGTCGCCTCGACCTCATCAACATTATACGTGTCGCCGGTCGAAATCTTCATAACATCGAATAACTCCGCATCCGCAACATCTGAAAAAGGATTATCCAATTCAACCTTGCCAATCTTGTATTTTTCGCCTTCGTCCACATTAAAGACAACCGAATAAAATTGCCGGTCAGGCGTAAATGTTCCCTTGGCACTTTTAACCTGAAAATCAACATAGCCGTTACGCAAATAAAACTGGCGCAGCATTTGTTGGTCGTATTGAATTCGGTCTTCATCATAGACATCGAATTGCGACATGAAGCGCCACCACGCATGTTCGCGCGAAAGAATTTCACCGCGCAGAGTTCTATCACTAAACCGTTCATTGCCTTCAAATTCAATTGTATCGATGTATGTTGGATGGCCTTCGGTAATTTCATAGACAACGTTCACGCGATTATCATCAAGCAAGATTTTTTTGGGTTCGATTTTCGTGCCGAAGAAACCCTTGCGCTGGTAAACCGTAAGCATGCGACCAACATCTGCACCAATGACAGATTCATCAAACGCGGCGCGTTCCGCAAGTTTGATTTCCTTTTTCAAATCATCGGTTGAAACTTCGTCATTACCTTCAATGGTCACCATGTTTACAATCGGTGCCTCAGTTACGCGGATTTCCAACACATCACCAATTGTTTTAACCGAAACCTTGGAAAAATATCCGCTTTCTTGTAACTTTTTCGCGATTTGATTTGCGCGCTCCGTACCAACATTTTCGCCGCGCTTTACCTCCGCCAGAATCCGGACAGATTCCGCATCCATACGCTTGTTGCCAATAACATCAATGCGCGAAATACCGGCGTGCGCAACGCCAGCCATAAACGACATCAAACACAAAACAATCTTTTTCATCATAGCCCGAACACCCGCGCGATATCATTCCACATAGTTAATAAAAACACAAACCCAAGGAAAATCCATCCGCACACAATAACGATTTCCATTCCTTTGCCACCAAGTTTTTTACGTGTTACCGCTTCGATAAGCAATATCAGCAGGTAACCACCATCTAACACCGGCAACGGAAGTAAGTTTATCACACCCAAATTCACCGACAGCAACGCGATAATAGACAGCAACGCAAAGAACCCCGCCGCCAATGCCTGACCAGACACCTGGGCAATTGTGATGAAAGAACCTAACTGCTTTGACGAACGATCGCCGGTTATAATCTGTTTTAACACAACAACCAAAGTCCGCGATTGATAATATGTTTCGCGCGCGCCGGCATACAACGCACCAAAGAATCCCTTTTTACGCAACTCCGTCTTACTGCCGTCCGCAACAAGTCCCCACCGCGCCGCGGGCGAAAGTTTTACATTAACGATTTCGCCATCGCGCGCAATCACAACATCCGCATCATGCGTTCCGGCAAGTTCCTTGGCAATAACCAATTCGCCCCAGTTTGTAATATCCGCATCATCAATCTTAACTATAACATCGCCTGGTTTAACGCCGGCATTAAAAGCGATGCTTTCTTGAATAACCTGGCCCACGACGGGCAATTGCACATCGCGCGGTTTGAACATAAATATCGCAGAATAAATTGCCCACGCCAAGACAAAGTTCATAAACACACCCGCGCCGATTATAATAAATTGCTTCCACGCCGGTGCAGAAAGATAATGCCCAACCTTTTTTTCCTTTGGCATTTCGTTATATTTTTTGCGATTGAACATATCTTCTTGACCATAAATGGAAACATATCCACCAAGGGGCAAGCACGCAATTTTCCACACAGTTCCCTTTTTATCATGCCACTTTATAATCGCGGGCCCAAACCCAATAGAAAATGCATCAACGCGCACGCCGGCCCACCGCGCCGCCAAAAAATGCCCCAGTTCGTGGATAAACACCACAACCCCAAGGACAATTAGTAACGCAACAATCGTTGTTATCGTATGCATTTTCTTTTTCCTCCTATGCCAATATCATCCAAATAAGTGGCAACACATAGACCCAACCGTCCATGCGGTCAATAATTCCGCCATGCGCACCAAGCATATTACTAAAATCTTTTATTTTAAGTTTGCGTTTTACAAAACTTGCGGTCAAATCACCATATTGCGACAGCAACGAAACGCTTATACCAATCCAGAGTAACTGTGGTGCGAACACACCCATTGTCAGATATCCGTACAGAACCGCAACCGTCGTTCCACCAATAACACCGAAAATTTGCCCGGCCCAGGTTTTATGTTCAGAAATTCGTTCCCAAAGTTTGTCGCCACCAATTATGCGCCCAAACAGCCACGCACAAACATCCGCCGCGCATATCACGCACAACACGAACAGTAATAACATCGGCCTATGTCCCAATGTCAAAAGTGAAACAAAATCGACACCAAGCAATGCAAGAAACAATCCGAACAGAACCAAATTTTTCAAATTAAACATAACCGCGCGCGGCGCATTCCAAAGGCAATATGCAAATTCGCCAATCATGGCAAGCCCAACGATAACGCAAAGCCAATAAACACCATGAATACCCAAAAATTCCAACCACGCAGCAACACCGATGACGAACGCCAAACCGGCCGCGACCAAAATTCTATTCATTGTATCCGACATGCCTGTCCCCCTTTATTTCTTTCCCGAATAGTTCGCCTTTTTCCCGCCACCGAACCGGCGATTACGCTTGGCATATTCATCCAGCACAAATTGCCAAAGTTTTTCGGACTTTACCAAATCCGGCCAATGTTCTGGCACAAACAGCAATTCCGCATACGCCAATTTCCAAAGCAAGAAATTTGAAATTCTGAATTCATTACTCGTCCGTACCATTAAATCAATAGGTAACAAATCCCCAGTATCAAGGAAAGTTTCAAATGTTTCGCGTGTAACAGGCGCACCGGCGGCAACCGCGGCATTCACGGCATTCACAATTTCATCTTGACCGCCATAGTTCAACGCGAACACGACCGTGCCACCGGTGTTTTCTGCGGATTTTTCCTCTAACTCATCGCAAAGATTCGCCAGTTTTTTCGGCAATCTCTCGCGTGTGCCAATGACACGATAGCGCAGATTTTTTTCAATCGCGTGCTTCAAATTCTTTTCCAATTCAGAATAGAATAGGTCCATAAGGAAGTTCACTTCCTCTTCCGACCGGTTCCAATTTTCTGTTGAAAATATAAAGAACGTAACCGTCGTCACACCGCGCGTGATAAACCAATCAACCAAGTTTTCAAAATTTGAAATCCCGGCGCGATGTCCCATCAGGGGCGGCAAACCGCGTGCCTCGGCCCAGCGGCGATTCCCGTCGCAGATAAACGCAACATGCTTTGGAATTTTCACCGGTTGCGCGACGTCTTCCTTCTTTTTAAGTATTTTGAACATTTTTTTCGCTTTTGGTTTAGTTAGACCGACATAATATCCGCTTCTTTCTGCTTGGCAATCGCGTCAACCTCGGCCCCGCGCGCGTCAAACACCTTTTGCAAATCGGATTCATATTTCCGCTGGTCATCTTCGGAAATTTCCTTGTCGGTAACGGCGCGTTTAATCTTGCCCATTGCATCTTGGCGAATATTGCGCATAGAAATCTTGGCTTCTTCGGCATATTTGCCCGCGACTTTGGTCAGTTCTTTGCGGCGTTCTTCGGTAAGTGGCGGCATATTAATGCGAATAACCGCACCCGCACTCATCGGGTTCAACCCCAACCCAGAATCACGAATCGCTTTTTCCACCGGGCCGACATTTGTCATATCCCAAACAGTAACTGAAAGTGTCTGATTATCCGGCGTTGACACGGTCGCCAATTGATTCAACGGCATATCAGAACCATAGGTCTGGACCCGCACGCCATCAAGTAAATGCACCGATGCGCGTCCTGTGCGCAAACCCGCATAATCATTACGCAAAACGTCCAATGTCTGGGCGGTTTTCTGTTCAACTTCTGATTTCAAAGATTGATAGTCCATTTATACATCTCCTTGCTTGTCGGACCTAAGGTTAGCAAATCCATTTGACATTTGGCAAGAAGAAATATAGAATACGCGATTGATATGGGGTTGTAGCTCAGTTGGTAGAGCACTTGCATGGCATGCAAGGGGTCGTCGGTTCGAGTCCGATCAGCTCCACCAAAAATTCAAACCGCCGTCCGGCGGTTTTAATTTTTGCCGTGATCGGACGAATTTTTACAAACGCAGTGCCGTAAAAATAAATTGCGAACGCAATTTGTCGTCACCCCGGCGAAGGCCGGGGCCGATCAGCTCCACCACGAAATTTTGTTAGCCCGCACAAATCAGGCCCCGCAAAATTTGAAAAATTTTGTGGGTAATAGAAAAGTGCGGGCTTAAAAAATTTCAGTGCCGCGGCGGAGTGCGCAAAGCGCACAAAGACGGGCGTAATTCCAGATAATTTTTTTAATTTGCAATCCGCGCTTTTTCATCCTATAATTCCCGCATGTTATATATCATGCGACATGGTGAAACCGATTGGAACCTTGCAGATAAACTGCAAGGTCAAGAGGATATACCACTAAATGACAACGGTCGGCACCAGGCGGAAGAGGCGGCCAAAATAATCGCAATACTTAGAATAACGCGCATCATTTCGTCTGATCTTTCACGTACAAAAGAAACGGCCGAAATTATCGCAAAGAAATTAAATCTAACTGTTGAGTATAATCCGCTTTTGCGGGAATGGAATTTCGGAACAATGAATATTGCCAAACAAAAAGATCTGAATCCGGCAACATTTAAGGCCCAATTATTTGAAAATCAAAAATCAGGTGCGGAATCAATTGACGGTATCTTTGCCCGCGTGGCGGCGTTTTTTAATAAATTTGATATGAACCAAAACACGTTGATTGTATCGCATGGCGGGCTAATGCGCGCAATGATGTATTATCTGGAAACGGACGGAAAAACCAACGCCGATGAATTTATAAATTTCGGATTTCACAAGCACATTGGTAATGCACAAATCTTTGCTTTTCAAAACAAAAAATTCGAACCTGTTCGATAATTTCACACCATCAACCACGCCACATAGCAAGCATACGCAATCAGAAACAGAATCCCCCCCACGCGCGATAACTTTGACCGGCGCGCCACAAAAATCATCAGCATAATAACCGCCAATAACGCCACCAGTCCGTCTATCACAAACGCATGTTCAAAGGGCAGGGGACTTATCGCCGCCGTTGTGCCCAGGACGAACAAAATATTGAAAATATTCGACCCAACGATATTCCCGACCGCCATGTCGTATTCGCGCTTTAACGCGGCCGCGACACAGACGACAAGTTCGGGCAAACTGGTCCCCAGTGCCACGAGTGTGAGGCCAATTACGCGTTCCGAAACACCCAATCGCGTTGCGATATCGGTTGCGGAATCAACGGTCAAGTTACTACCTATGACCAGTGCGGCAATACCGGCGATAATCATAACGACTGTTTCCACCATCGGAATTTTTTTGTATTCCGCGGGTTCATTTGATTTTTTTGTAATAATGATGGTGTAAATTATAAATCCAACAAACAGTGTTAAAAACACCGCCGCCGCCAATCGCGAAATTTCCCCAAACCAAAATCCAATCAAACAGAGCATTAAAGTTATAAAACCAACAAACGGCAATTCCAAGAACTTTGTATTTTTGCGAATTGGCAACGCGGCGATAAGCGCGGTAAGGCCAAGTATAAGGAAAATGTTTGTAATATTGCTGCCGATGATATTGCCAATGGACACGCCATCCGAACCAGCGATTGCGGCGGTGATGCTGATTGCGGCCTCTGGGGCACTGGTGCCGATGGCGACAAGTGTTGTTCCAATGACAATAGGCGGAATACCAAAGCGCCGTGCAACACTTACCGCGCCGTCAACGAAAGTATCCGCCCCGCGCACCAGCAACACAAAACCGATTACTAATAAAATAACAGATATCAACATATGAAACATATTATCATAAAAACGCTTTTTTTAGAACAACTTTTGTGATAGAATATTAAAAACGAAAACAAAGGGAGAATAATACCATGCCGATAAATTCAGATATGAATAAAAAAGAAGCACAAAAGATGTATGATAAAGAGGTTGCGCGCTTTGCAAAGCGTATTGCCGCGGCATACAGCAGCGATAAAATTAGACTCGTTACATCACGTAACGCACGTCGAGCAGTGGTTTTGCATGATATTGATGCTATAAATGATATTATCAAAGATATTCCAAATATGCCGGCCGGTTTTCGGTCAGATTTCTGTGATGCATTTATCGGAGAAGATATGGCGGGGTTAGACCTGGCAACACCCGCAATTTTAGGGTATGCATATCGTGCCATTTCTGCGCGTGCGGCCGGGGGTGAGCCAGGGCAACAAGAACGTCTTGATGAACTTGCGAGCCGCATTGATGATTTGTCGGCGGATTTTGCAAACTCGGGTGGCATGGTTGTTCGTCAAAATGAATGGCCATTGATAAATATGTCAAATATCGCCAACGAAAATGAAGATTTTAGTATCATGCTTGATGCGCGCATGTCGGATGTTGACAATGTAAAAAAAACCGAAATGGCCAAGAATAAAGAGCATGCAGATACTGTCGCCCAAAATTATGATAAGGCATGGAATCTGGATAATCTGAATCCTGAAGACGTTGATAAATTGGCCGACCGCGCGGATGAAGTTTATGAAGTTTTGCATAATGCGATCATTCGTGAAGGAGTAATGAAGAAGTTCGCAAAGGTCAAAATGCTCGATGCCAAGGGTCGGGTAATACCACAATTTACATCTGGAAAACGTGGCGAATATGACGAATATGAAAACTATGAACTCGGTTTTGAAATTTTGCGTGATAGTCGTTATGAATCGATTGCTGAACTTGTGGAACACGATATTGCAAAAAGGTACATTACAGATGTTAATGCCGAGATTGATAAAGATATAATTGAAGATGAATTTAATGAAACGCTTTTAATAAAGTTATACGAAATTTATGTCGCGGACCGGATTGTCCGTGGCGCGGCGGAAACCCCGGAACAATTTGATAACCCGAAATTTCGTAAAGAGTTTGAAAAAATGCTTGAACCTGACGGTGATGGCGTTGAAATTTCTGATAACGGGTATAATGTTGCAATCGAAACACAAACCGATGCGACCGTGGGTTGGTTTGCGCGTCTAAGAAGAAAAATCGGTGGTGATGGCAAGAAACTTGAAAAACTTTGGAAAAAGTTGAATCGTTCGCTTGAGCACATCGATGATATGGCGGATGTTCGCATGTCGCGTGCGGCGGTAGAGCGGCGCAAAAAACGTCGTAATTTTGCCGGACGTGTCTTAATCGGATTCACCAGTTCGTTTGTCGCAAGTGCATTTATTACAGTAAGTGCGACCGCGGCGGCGGCAAAGCTAGGTAAATCTCTCGCTTTGGGGTCCGCTTACGTCGGCGGTGGTGCGGCGCTTGGAATTATGGGATTACAAATTGCGCGTTGGATACGAAACCAGAAAAAGAATAATCTGCCGGTCAGTTGGGAAGAGTTCAAAAAAAATAAACAACTTGTGCGATCGCTTATGACCAGTGGCCTTGCGATTGTCGCCATGGTTCTTAGTGCCCTTGGATTGGCGGGTGTTGGAATGGCTGTTGGCATTGGTGCCGCGGCACTTGGTGCATACAATAATGGTCGTGGCGTATTTGAAGCGGCGCGTGATGTTAAGATGTCGCGTCGTCAAAGAATCGCATGGACGATTGCGAATGTTGCATCAATTATCTTCGGTGCACTTGGCGGAAAAAGTTTCGCACAATATGGCATAGCCAAATATAACCAATGGAATCCAGATAACACTTGGTTTAATAATAAAACCGCGGTTCCGGGTAAACTAGAAAAGGTTTCGGACGAAATCACGCACGAAAAAACAATTATGCATTATCCAGATAAAATGTTACAAAGTGCAAAGAATGCTGTTGAGGGTTGGTATGCGCACGATTATCCAAATCATCCCGAAATATTGCAACAGGATATTGATGCCGTAAATCAATATAATCTGGATCACGATACAAACCTTGATCCGTATCGTATATTGCGAGCAATGAAAATATCACAACCGTCGCGTTTGGCGTACACACCTGCATGGAGTGACACGTACAATGTCCCGCAAGAATTGATTTCTCAGGCGGCACATGCGGTTGGCGGCGGTGTCTACGATCCCGCCGGTATGGAGGCGGCCAAATTCCTGGATGCAAACTATCTCGGTGAATCCGGAAATATTGGCGATGTCCCCATGGGGCATACAATAAACAAAACCTATTCTCCGATTACGGAACTGCCGACCCAAACCAACGAAACTGTGATTGATCAGCCGGCGCGTTATGAAACAACGTTTGATGTTAAGCCAAAGCCTGTTGATGTGAAAGCGGGTTACGGTGCCTTTGGAAACTATCCAAAACGCGATCGTACGTCCTTTAAAACGGCGGCCGGGGATAAGATTGCATTATTGCACGACCGTGTTGGTTCGTTCCTTGATCGGGTGCGTCGTAATCGTCAAAATGAATCTTCGTCAGAAGATGTTACACCGGTTATTCGCAATGATGAACTGAAAAATGAATTACCAACATTTACATTGGAAGAAATCCAAGAAACCCAGGAACAGCAATTGCCGTCAATCGTCTTGGATGAACGGGATGAAGAATCGCGTATTCCAGAGGAAAAGACCACATCACCGGCGCGCCGGGAATATGTGGCACCAAAAATTTCACTCGATCGCGTATTCCCAAAGCCGTTGTTCAATAATGACAATGGACGTTTAGCTGAATTGCGTGAAAAAACGGAACCGCAACCGGAACAGGTTGCACCGTGGCAATTCAAAGATATGCCGACTGCGTTGCCGGACCCAGAAAAAAGAAAGTATGAACCTTTATCGGATTTTGCCTTTGCACTGACCGAAGAACAGGCCGAACGGTGGAACAATTTACACAAGCAACTGGCAACTGTTCGTGCAGAAATGAGGAACTCTTTCACACGTGCGGACAAAATGCTTAAACTGCGGAAACAAGCAAGCCGTCTTACAAATGAAATAAATTCATTTCAAAATGAACTTGGAAATCCGTCGACGTTTGAAATTGAACAGGCGCTGGCCGAAATTGATCGTCGCAAGAAATTACAGAGTTTGTTGAAACAGTACGAAAATCATATGCGACGTGAACCCAAAGGGTCTGATACCCAAGAATGGCGATACTTGAAATGGAAAACCGAAAGTCAAAAATTGCATGATAAAATTGCGGACCTTGGCGGTGAGAATTCATTGTATGATTTAAATCTTCGGTTTGCGACACCGAAACTTGGAAGATTTGAACAAAAACAGGCAGAGGTCGCACAGCGCGAAATGGAAAGACAAGAACAAAAGCGCGATGTTTTTGTGATGCCGATGCGCGAACAACCAAGAGAAAAGCAAACTTTGGAAACAGAAAAGCAAAAAGTTGATGTGTTGCCAGAGCCGTTCACATTTGAACACGAAAAACCAGAATTTGAAAGTCGGTATAATCGTGAAAAACGCTTTGATATTGGTAATCACACAGTGCCGCATGTTGATGTCAAAAATATATTAAAACAGGCCAATGCACGACAGGTTTCTGAACATGACCAAAAACCTGCTGAAAAACGTGTTGAAGCACCAAAACCGATTGAACCACTAGTTAAAGAAAATAATCTTGGAACGATTCTTGAAACCGCGGTGTACAAGGCTAAACATGACGTTGATGGGGTGCACGATGTGCCGGAATCATTGGTAAGATTGGCGCATTGTCCGGATATTATTTCTACGCCGATTACAGAAATACGTGGCGTGCCGGTAAAATTGATTGATATCACGGGACAAAATAACCCATTTACGCAAAACGAAAATCGCGCAATGGTTATTGTTGATGTTGATGGGTTGCGTATACCATTTTACCTTGCCAACGGGAATGAATATGGGGTAACGGGTAATACCGGTGTTTGGCGTCCTGTTTTAACGCTTGATTCTAAGGGGCGTTGGTATATAAATCCAAGTGATTATGCCGATTCCGAAGAACTTGACGATATCATTGATGCGTTAAATACCCGTATCGGCGATATAAGAAATTATAAAGACCTTGTGGCTTCAAGTGCGCGCAGGGATGCGGGGTATAGTGGCTTTGTTGGTGGTGTCGATGCAGTGGAACAGGTTGATCCAAACAAAATTTTGGATATTGTCAGTGCAAGCGCGAAAACAAAAGATAATTTTATGGTATGGTCGCCATATGGTAACGGTGGATCGTGGAGTGCAAAACCAGGAATACTTTCGCGCTTCCTTCGTGAAGTAGAATCGCCCGACTATCGCCCACCAAGGGGAATTATTGGCGAAGGGTTGGAAAGATTAGGAGAAAGAATGAGACGACGTTTTGGATGGCGTGATAGGGGTAAAAAATACGAATAAAAACATGGGGCGCTGCCCCATGTTTTTTTCTCTCCACCAACCCTAACCACTAATCACTTACACTAAAACTTTTATGTTTATTATCACAAAAATTTATGATATAATGTTGTCATCATGAGAAGTAGGATTTTATCTTTTGTCGCCATTTTATGCGGGCTTTACGCGGGTTCGGCGTTTGCAAATTGGCAATACAATGATGGTTATGGTTACCCAAGTAATGATGACGGTTCTCGCGTTTCGGTATCATTTCGTGGTGGTGCATCTTTTGCAATTTCCAAAATAAAGAACGAGGTCGGATCTGTTGTGTATTCGTATTGCGTTGACCCCGACACGGGTGCGGTTTTTCCAACCGATGCAACGGGGGGGTGCGGTTCTTATTCCAACGCTGAATATGCCGGGACCGGGTCGCTTGGATCACTGGACGCAGAGCGTTTGATGGAGGTTGGTTTTTCCGCGGGGGCGAGTATAGGTTGGATTTTACCTGACACACCACAGTGGCGTCTGGAACTGGGGTGGGACCATTTTAGCAAGGTTGATTATAATAAATCTCCACTATTTTCTGGAAATATGCCTCTTTCCGAAGGATATTCCGTCCATGTAGATAGCGGCAGTGTTCAATCCACAATGACCACTGATATCATCAGTATAATGGCATTTTACGATTTCTTTGATGGATTACAAAAACCGATTCGCACGATGGTACCGTATATTGGACTTGGGTTCGGTTATGCTGATACTCAAACAGTAATGAACCTTGCCGATCCATGGGGCGATTTATCAGAGGTCGAAGATCTAACTAACTTTGGAACAGTAAATGGGAACGGTGTTCTTCAATTCAATCGTTCAACCACAAATACAACAAATGTTGCGGGTGTTGCGGCGCTTGGTTTTTCGTATGGTATAAATGAAAATTTGTTCATTGATTTTGGTTTGCGTGCGTCATATTTGCCAAAGGTAAAGTACACGTTGGTAAATTCCGATGATACACGTAGACTTGATTGGTTTAGTGCGAAAAATTTGATATACGCAAATGTTATGTTTGGTTTGCGCGTTGAATTTTAGTTTTTAAGTTTTACGCCATATTTACCACGGTTTATCGGGCGATATGAAATCGCCTCTGCCACGTCATCCATTGTAATATCATCGCCCCCACGCAGGTCGGCAATCGTTCGCGCAATGCGTTTAATGCGATTATACCCGCGCGCGGACATTCCCATCTTTTCCGCCGCGTTATTCAGGAAAGCGGTAAGTTCATCACTTAAAATAATATATTTTTCCAAATCCGCCCCGTCCAGTAATGCGTTCACATACCCTTGGCGCGCAATCTGGCGCGCACGGGCGGCAATAACGCGGGCGCGGATTGTCGCACTGGATTCCGATGGGGTATTACTTTTCATTTCCCACGGGTTCACCGGGTCAACATCAACATGCAAATCAATACGGTCAAGCAGTGGCCCCGAAATCTTATTCTGATACGCCTCGGCACATCTTGGGGCGCGGGAACAGGCCAGGGCGGCGTTGCCCAAATGCCCGCACGGACACGGATTCATCGCGGCAATAAGTTGAAACCGCGCGGGATATGTCGCGTTCCGCTTTGCACGCGAAATCATAATCTTGCCTGATTCCATCGGTTGCCGCAAAATTTCCAGTGTCGCGCGATTAAATTCTGGCAATTCGTCCAAAAACAAAACGCCATTGTGCGCAAGTGATATTTCGCCAGGCCGCGCATCCGAACCACCACCCGCAAGTGAAACCGGACTTGAAGTATGATGCACACTGCGGAACGGGCGGTGCGACATCAGTGTTTTATTATCTAACTTTCCCGCAATGGAATAAATAATCGATGTTTCCAAAACTTCATCGGCGGTCATTTCCGGCATAATCGTGGGTAGCCGTGAAGCAAGCATAGTTTTTCCCGACCCCGGTGGCCCGACCATCAGCATCGCATGCCCGCCCGCTGCCGCAATTTCCAATGCTCTTTTCGCCGCCGCTTGGCCGTGCACTTCGGCCATGTCTGCGCCGGTATTCGCGGTTTCATTATGCGCCGCCGGCAAATCTGGTAACAACAGCGGATTTTTCCCATTAAAATGATTGATAAGTTCCAAAACATGAAACGGCGCAAGCACATCGTTTTGCCCGGCCCAGCGCGCTTCGGCCCCTTGATCGCCGGGGCATATTATGCCAAAGCCATTTTTCTTGGCCCACACACCCGCCGCCAAGACACCGTTTGTCTTTGCAACCGTGCCATTCAGGCCAACTTCGCCAATAATAATGTATTTCGATAGTTTATCTTCGGGCAAAATATCGAACGCGCAAAGAATTCCGCAAAGTATTGGCAAATCAAAATGCGCGCCACTTTTTTCCATATCCGCCGGCGAAAGGTTCACGGTCAACCGCTTTGGCGGCAATTGCAGCCCCAACGCCGAAAGCACATTTACAATGCGTTCCGCAGATTCTTTGACCGCGCGGTCGGCAAGCCCGATAATCCTAAAATCAGGTTTCCCAAGTCCCGCGGAAATTTGCACCTGGACATCAATTTTTGTCGCGTCCATTCCGTTAAAGATAATAGAAGCCAAAGAAATCATGGTTTTTGTATTATATACTTGCCATAATTGAATTCAAGTCCTAAAATGCAAATCACGAAATTGCCAAAGAAAGGAAAGAAAATGATAAAAAAGCCCAAAAATCGCCTGCGCGAATGGTTTGATACACTGTTTTACGGAATACTTATCGCCATTGTGTTCCGCAGTTTGTTTCTTGAACCGTTTAATATTCCATCTGGGTCAATGATACCGACGTTGCACATCGGCGACCATATTTTTATCACCAAATGGTCATATGGTTATTCGCGGTATTCGTTCCCATTTGGCTCTTGGCACTTGTGGAACGGGCGGATTTTCAAAACTATGCCAAAGGTCGGCGATGTTATCGTGTTTCGTAATCCAAAGAATGAGTCACTGGACTATGTAAAACGGCTGATTGGATTGCCAGGCGACACAATTCAAATGCGCGAAGGTCGCCTTTATATCAATGGCGAAATGGTTGAACGGCGTGACCCGCGGCCCTATGTCGTTGCGGTTTTGCCACGTTCCCTGCGCAACACTGGTTACTATTATGAAAATATGCAGGTGCGCGGGAACAAGATTTATGTCGATGGTGCGCCGGCGAACTTTAATTACACAATCGAATACAAGGGCGACCACGTATGCCGCACTACACCGGGCCTTTGCGGCGTTTTCCCGGCTACGGAATATACCGAGGTTTTGCCGAACGGCGTTGAACACAGCATAATTGAATATACTGATAACGGCCCGATGGACAACACGATGGAGTTCTTGGTGCCTGAAAATCACTTGTTCTTTATGGGCGACAACCGCGACAACAGCAACGATAGCCGCGCCGATGTCGGCTTTGTTCCGGTTGAAAATATGCTAGGGCGCGTGTGGTTCGTGTGGTATTCGCATAATTATGCATCGCCAATGGTTGCATTTTGGAATTGGAATGCTAAAATGCGGTGGAACAGATTTGGCAAAGGCATAAAATAAAGATGAAATTAAATTACAAATTCAAGGACAAATCACTTTTGGAACTTGCGCTGACGCAACGTGGCGTGAACAGTCGCCATAACAACGAACGCCTTGAATTCGTGGGCGACCGCGTATTGGGACTAAGTGTTGCGGCCATGCTTTACGCGATGTATCCGAACGAAAACGAAGGCGAACTTGCGCGGCGCTTTGCGTCGCTGGTATCAACGGAAACATTGGCGGATGTCGCACGATCTTTTGATTTGCATAAAGAAGTTCGGCACAGTCACATGACCGCCGGCCGCACGCGCCACATGGTGGCCAATGCGATGGAGGCGGTAATCGGTGCAATATTCTTTGACGGTGGTTTTGATAATGCGCAACGCTTTGTGTGCGGCATTTGGCACGATTTGGCCGCGGCGGAACTGCGCCCGCCCAAGGATCCAAAAACGATGCTCCAAGAATTTGTGCAGAAAAATGCCGATGGCGCACTGCCGGTCTATGCCGACGCGGAAAAAACTGGCGAAGACCACAGCCCTGTATTCACCGTAACCGTAACCGCCATGGGCGAAAGTGCAAGTGGTGATGGGCCATCTAAAAAGGCCGCCGGTTCCGCCGCCGCCGCGGAATTGTTGAAAATACTTGCGGCCAAGAAAAATGATGATTAAAATGTTGCAAAAAATAAAAGGATAAAAAATGTTTTCAATTTTATTGGTATTACTGATAATCGTTGCGGTATTTATGACCGGAATAATTTTGCTGCAAAAGTCTGAGGGCAGTGGTATGTCCGGTTCATCCGCGGCATCTATGTTCGGTGGCGCACTGACTGGTGCGGCGGCGGGAAATTTTCTGACGAAATTGACAACGTGGCTTGCAATAATCTTTTTCGTGTTGTGCGCGGCATTGGCGATTGTGTCGTCCAAAACCGCAAGTAATACACAAAGCGAACTTCGCACGGAACTTGCGGCGGACGAATTGGCAAACGAACCAACCCCCGCACCCGATGCGGCCGGCGATGCAACGCCCGCCGAACCGGTGACAACGGATACAGTGGAAAATTCGCAAAATTAAAAGAAAGACAAAGCCCCAACGGTTTACTTTGGGGCTTTTTGTTTATCGTCTTTTTACATTATTACTGGTCAAAGATAGAAACAAATCGACTTTTGCGTTGTCCGCGTTTTCTTTTGACCCAAAAAATACGCAGTATCGTTCAGTGGCAAATGGTAATTTGCATGCATAATAACAAAAGTTGACATAATCAAATAATTTTTTAGGTTCTGGACCGTAGACATAAGTCGGTTCGGGGGAAATTGAATAACGACCTGGCACCGGTTCACATCTATCACAACCGTTACATCTTGGGAAACATTCGTTCGCCATGTTAATTATTTCTTGTTCTGTGTATTGCTTCAACATAATATATTCCTTTTTTGTATTAATTTATCTTAACCCAAGCGCAAGTTTAACGTGGTTCAGGGTTTCTGATGCAACTACGCGGGCTTTTCCCGCGCCATCATCAAGAATCTTGTTCAACACTTCTGGATTCTTGAACCGCTGATATTTTGTTTGAATATTGCCAATCAAATCACAGACCGCATCTGCAACTTCTCGCTTGAAATCACCATACCCACGCCCAGTAAAGCGTTTTTCTATGCTTTCTATACTTTCGCCAGTTGTCGCGGCCAGTATGCTTATCAGATTTGATATACCAGGTTTATTCTCTTCATCAAACCGCACCACAGATTCGCTATCTGTGACCGCCGACATTATCTTTTTGCGAACCAATTTTAAATCGTCCATCAAAAAGATTGTCCCAGGGTTCGGACCATCCGATTTATTCATCTTTTCAGTCGGGTTTTGCAGATTTAATATCTTGTTTCCAACGGGCGCGATATAGACATCTGGTTCATTAAATGTGTCGCCATATCGCTTGTTGAATCTTTGTGCTAAATCACGTGTTAGTTCCACATGCTGTTGCTGGTCTAGACCCACCGGCACCATATCTGTGTTATATAGCAAGATATCAGCAGACATCAACGGCGGATACACAAACAGCCCCGTATCAATTCCGTTTTTACCCATGTTTTGCGATTTCAATTTGAACTGGGTCATACGCGACAATTCGCCCATATGCGTTTGAAATGTCATTATAAAGCCCATAATACCATGTTCCAACACATCGCTTTGCCGAAATACAATTGTTTGTTCTGGGTCAACACCGCACGCCAAATACATGGCTATACAGTCATTGACCGCAATCCGCAATTCCGCCGGGTCGCGGGGCGATGTTATCGCATGCAGGTCCGCGACAAAGATATAACTCTTGTATTGGGCCTGGCGCGTCACAAAGTTCTTAATCGCCCCCAGATAGTTCCCAAGTGTCAGGTTTCCACTGGGGCGCACACCGGTTAACATAACCTTTTGTTCATTGTTTTTCATAATAAAAATCCTTTGTTTATGATTAAACTAAATTGAGTTGAAAAAAATATAATGGGTATAAAAAGTACTGGCTGTGACTACAGCCACCAAACGAAAGAACAAAATGCAACTTGCGTTTTCATGCCGTTAATTATAATACATTTTATTTGAAAAGTCAATACACCGAAAATATTGCTGTACCGATCCTTCTGGGTGCATTGTCCCAAAAATTAAAAACCGACCGTAAACGGCCGGTTTTGAATTTCTGGCGCACCCAGAAGGATTCGAACCCTCAGTCTTCTGATCCGTAGTCAGACGCTTTATCCAGTTGAGCTATGGGTGCAACGCGTATTATTCTATACCAAAATATCCCGATTGCAAGAAAAAAGATTTCACATACTTTCCAACCGCCGAATTCTTTCCTTAATCGGTGGGTGCGTGGCAAGGATTTCAGACATAAACGCGCGCGCCCGCATTGGGTTTGCGATGCACACCGATGCCATTGTTGATTGCCGATCCAGTTTTTTCACAACCGGATTTTCCGATATCTTGCGCAGCGCCGCCGCGAGTGCCCGCGGATTCCGGGTAATATACGCGCCGGTTGCATCCGCCGCATATTCCCGCCGGCGCGAAATCGCCATGTGCAAAATCGGCGTAACGGCAACATTAAAAATAGTGAACGCCAGCCAAACCATCATTATCACCGCCGCGCCGTTGTTCTTATCGTCATCGCGTGGGTGCGCATACATCATATTCCGCGCCAATAAATCCGCGATAAAGACCGTAACGCCAATGCCGGTAATGATGAACATATCAAGTCTTATGTCGCGGTTGCCAATGTGCGCCATTTCGTGGGCGATTACACCTTCCAGTTCCGGCCGGTCCAACTTTTCAATAATCCCACGCGTGAGCGCCACCGTCGCATCGCGTGGCCCGCGCCCCGTTGCAAAGGCGTTAAGGCCACCGTCTTCGATAACATAAACCCGTGGCGTGGGCAACCCGGCGGCGATTGCGACATTTTCCACCGATTTGTAAATATACCTGTATTCTGGGTCGGTGTCGCTTATCTGCTTTGCGCCCGCCATGGAAAGCATCATCGAATCCCCAAACGCCCATGATATCAACATCCAAACGACGCACATAACCGCGGTCGGCACCGCCACCATCGTCGTCGTATTTATCGCGTCGGCCAAAGGTTGCACACACCAAACGCACAGGAATACTAGCGCTATAAAAATAACAGGAAACAGCACCACCAACACTGCGGTTTTTATATTGTTTGCGCGTATATGGTCATAAACAGTTTGGATTCTTTTCATACCACAATCATACCGAAATATGTCCACACAATTCAATAAATTTTTCACTAACCACTAACACTTGCACTAACCACCAAATATGATAAAATACATACATGATGAGGTGGGGAATAATTTTTGTTTTTGTGATATTTGCGCACACGGCGACACACGCCGGTTTCCTTGTGCCGATGGAATTTCCAAAGACCGCGTCTGATTTATCTTTTGTTGACCGCATGGCATTGGATGCCGCCGGATATGCACCATACGAAAGCGAATATGATGAAGATGGAAATTGTATTTCGGGATGTTCGTATGTAAAAATGAAACTTGAAGATCAAATTGCTGCGATGGAACGTTGGAACGCGTTTGTGGATAAAGAATTAGAAGAAGACTATGGATACACCAAAACCGAAGAAGGTGCTTTGGTTCCGCCATCAAAACCAATTGAATTTCCAGAAGATAATCGTCCAGCGAAAACCGAATTTCCTGGCGAATATAAACAATGCTCTGTTCAGAATCAAAATTTTGGTAATACAGATTTGCCGTCAAAATCGCCTTTGGGGTATGTAACATGTATATCATCTGATTATGGTGTACAAAGAAAAATGTCTTGGTATAAAACGACCAAGGTTCATCATGGTATTGATTTGCGCGCAAAAATCGGGACACCACTTTATGCACCGGCAAACGGGACAGTGGTAACGGTCTTTAACATGAACGCGTCTTGCGGTAATGGAATAATCATAAAGCACCCAAGCAACTATCGCACCCAGTATTGTCATCTAAACGAAGTATTGGTGTCGCGTGGTGATAACGTTTCGGCTGGTTGCCTTATTGGTTATACTGGTAACACAGGTCCCACCACCGGTCCGCATTTACATTACGCCGTTCAAAAAATAACAAGCGAAGGGAACCAGCCTGTAAACCCGCGTAAATTTATGGAACCAGAACACGAAATGTGTCACTAGTCATTGTTCAATTTGCGGAATTTGACCGCGAAACTGCCGTTATTCAACGGAGTGCAAGAAACTATATACGGCGACAGCAAACTTTCGCGCACCCATTCTTGGAATTTGATTTTGAGTACCCCACTTGCGCCGGTTATAATTGTTGCGGTCTTTGCGCCCGATATCGCAAGTTCCATAATTTCGCCCCAAGATTG
>JAGCDW010000013.1 GCA_017650945.1 Alphaproteobacteria bacterium
TATTGAATAGGATGCGTTTTGTTATGATTTGTTATAATTCCTTGACAGCGGGGCGCGAAAGTGATAGTTTTATGGCATATGTCGTTTTAGGTGACAAAAGGTTTAACTAAAATAAAGGATGAAAAATGTCAACTTTTGAAAGAGTAAAAGAACTTATTGTATCGAAATTGGGTGTAGATCCAAACAAGATCACTGAAAAATCCGCGTTTACGAACGATTTGGGTGCGGATTCGTTGGACGTTGTCGAATTTGTGATGGCTGTTGAGAATGAATTCAATATCACAATTTCTGACGAAGATGCTGGAAAATTGGTTACTGTCGGTGATGCGGTAAAGTATATCGATGAACACAGCAAGGGTGCCAAGACCGTTAAGATGGATACCATCGAAGGTACTTCTGGTAAAATGGCTGCGTAAGTTTTCAATTTGTTTTATTTGTCCGTCGCGTTTTTCGCGACGGATTTTTTTCTGTATTTTTTACGGAAAACGTATTATCATAGCGGCGTGATTTAACTTTATCAAAAGGATTTATGTTATGAAAAGGGTTGTTATTACGGGTATGGGTATTGTGTCGCCGGTTGGTTGCGGCATTGAGCACGCGTGGAAAAATATTGTTGCCGGGCGTTCGGGCGTGCGGAAAATAGAAGATTTTGATGCGTCTGAATTTCCGTGCCAAATTGCGGGTGTGCCGGTGCGTGGGACCGATGCGGGTATGTTTAATCCGGATGCTGTGGTTGAACCGCGCGAACAACGCAAAATGGACAAGTGTATTTTGTACGCTGTGGTCGCCGCAGACGAAGCGGTGCGTGATGCCGGTCTGGATACATACACCGGCGATAAAGATAGGGTCGGCGTTTCTGTCGGCAGTGGTATCGGCGGTCTGAACACCATTTATGAAAATTGTGTTGAACTTGAAAAAAATGGCCCGCGGCATATTAGTCCGTTCTTTATTCCAAAGTGCATTATCAATATGGCTGCGGGGCACATTTCGATTAAATATGGCCTGCGTGGGCCGAACGTTGCGATGGTGACGGCGTGTGCGACCGGTGCGCACAGTATCGGCGAAGGCGCGCGTTTGATTCAGCACGGCGATGCGGACATTATGGTCTGTGGCGGGTCCGAAGGCGCGGTCGGTAAAATCGGCGTTGCGGGGTTTTCCGCGATGAAGGCGTTAAGTACGCGCAACGATAACCCAACGGGGGCATCGCGCCCGTGGGACCGCGACCGTGACGGCTTTGTTATGTCCGAAGGTGCGGGCATCTTGGTACTCGAAGAATACGAACACGCGGTTGCGCGCGGGGCCAAGATTTATGCCGAGGTTGCCGGATACGGTCTGTCGGGTGATGCGTATCATATAACCGCCCCGGCGGAGGGTGGCGAAGGCGGCGCGCGCGCGATGATGGCGGCACTGCGTGATGCGGGGCTGACCCCGGCGGACGTTGACTATATCAACGCGCATGGAACATCGACGGGGTTGGGTGATATCGGCGAACTGATGGCGGTAAAGAAATTGTTTGCGGAAACGAACGCGTGTATGTCGTCAACTAAATCGATGACCGGACATTTGTTGGGTGCCGCCGGCGCAGTAGAGGCGATATTCTGTACACTTGCCATTCGTGACGGAATTGTGCCGGCAACAATCAATTTGGAAAATCCGATTGAAGAGGTTGGTGATTTTGATTTGGTTCCAAATGTGGCGAAAAAACGCAAGGTTGATGTCGCACTTTCAAATTCATTTGGATTTGGTGGAACAAACGCATCGTTGGTTTTGAAAAAGGTCGCATAGTTTTGAGCAAAGAATACAAATATCCAAAAGTTTGGTTTAGGAATAATTTGATACCGGTTCCTGTAAAGGATAGGGTAGGTGGGAATTGCAGTGCATGTGTGTTTCGTAGTACACTTTATTGTGAAAATATGTCATGCACGTATTTGGATGAACAGAGTGATACATTAATATCTGTTTACTGGCGTTCGAATAAAACATATGAGAACATATCTTTGTGGACGGAATTTAGAAAATGGTTTGAATCAATGACCCCAGAGCGTGTATTGGCTATTTCGAATGAGGTTATAGAAACCGCTATAACAAAAGAATTGAAAAAAACACGCTAGGTTATCGCTGAAGAGCGGTGTTACGGGTGAAAAAAGAACGCCGTTGCACTAACACTTTCCACTAATATTTCTATTGTAACAAATTCTGTTTTGTGATATTATACCTGTGTCGGTGGGTGTTTCATCGATGTGGTTTGAAAGCCACTGTCCTAAGGCGTCAAATTGCGGCGCAACCATTGCGTCGTTGTTTTGGCGAAAAATGTACCTGGCGTTGGCCAGGAAGGCGGTAAAATATATAATATACCGCACAATTCCTTAGGATTGCTTTCAACCTCCTGGCCACATGGGTTTCCCGGTGGTTTTTTTGGTAATAAAAAGAAAAAAGGAGAAAGAATGAAAAAAACATTGATAACAACATCAATAATCGCGGCCGTATTTGCGATGCCGGCGGTGGCGGATCCAACGGCCCAGGAACTATTGGACCAGAAAACAGTGACATCAAAATACTATGTCGATACCACAAAACAAGATAAAATTACCACGGACAAGGTGTTGTTTTTTGAGGTACCAAAAGCGAATTTCTCTGCATATGTTCCGGCATTGGTTTTGACCAATGCCGCCGGCACCACGTTAAACGGTAATACGGTCGGTATGTTGGATCAAGGAACGTTGAGTGACGTTAATGGGCTTGCTTCAAACAATGATTTAAGATACCTTACCGGCGCAACTTATGACAACTTTGTTCCGACGGTTCGTGCCGTGGCAACTGAATTAAGTAGCATATGGACCAGGCTTGGTGACACACTTTCCTGGACATCAACACAAACCAATGCTGTTAATGCATATAATATATATTTTGGCACTGGTACAAACCAATGGTCGGGCACTGGAAATGAATACATAACCGGTTCGTCATTGGCACAGGGGCTTGCGCTGAAACAAAACATTATTGCCGCGGGAACATCGGGTAATGTTGTTACATATACCGGCACCGCGGGTCAGGTTGGTTCGGTTGGTGTGTATAATGGTTCTACAACATACAACGCATCGAGTGATGCAAGTAAACTTGCAACCGCGGGATTTGTAGAAACGAAACAAGAAAAACTTACCTGTGCGGGGTATGTTGATGGACATGCGAACGATGATAATTATTGTTGGTTGTATAGTTTGGAAGAACCGCAAGCGTCCGCACCGAGTTGTGCGGAGTATGGTCAACTTTTAAGTAAAGCTCAAGATGCATCGGATTGTTGCAGTGGGGTCGTGCAAGACGGCACCGATATGTGTGGATGCAGCAGCAAATCAGATTGCCCCAATGACGGCTATTCATGTGATTCGTACCATGTATGCAATCTGAAAGCGTAACATCAATTGTGTGTGCATCCCGCTACACTAACACTCATCGTGGCATCTCGCACCACGGTTGCGGCGGACCGATGATTATTTCCCAAACTTTCCACTTCTTGGGAAACCGACGGGTATAGTGCGACCCTGGGTTGCGCGTTTGCCAACCCATGGATGCCAATCATCAAGTTTCGTTGTTCCGCGTCCGGTTGTCCAACCGAATCCGTCCGCCGCGTTAAAGAACATAACGTCCAAAACATATGTCCGTTCCGCATTGTATTTCTGTAAAATCACGCCCTTGCCACGAACCATTTCCGGAATTTCGGCCGCCGCGAAAATCAAAATCTTGTCATTCGAACCGGACATCGCAACCGTATCGCCCGCGACCCGAACACAGAACGTTGCCGGATTCGCATCATCAACATTCATAACCTGCTTTCCGGTGCGCGTTTGCGCCAAACAATTTTCGCCCGCAACGATAAAGCCGTTCCCATGCCGTGACACCAGCAAATATTTCGCAGACATATCAAGCACGAACGCGTTCACAATTGCCTCTTCTGCGCCGATATCAACCATCATACGCACCGATTCACCAAACCCACGTGCCGACGGCAAATCATTTGCAGCGATTGTGAACATACGCCCCGATGCGCCGAATAGATTTATTTTATCGGTGGACATCGCATGGAACGCGAATTGCAGTTCGTCGCCTTCCTTAAACTTCAAATCGAGTGCGTTCAAGTCCATATGCCCCCGCGCGGCGCGAATCCAACCCATTGTCGAAAGAATAATGGTCAACGGTTCTTTTTCGATAAAATCTTCGGCGTTCACGGTGATTTCTTCGGTCTGGGCCGCCCAAGTCGTGCGCCGCCGCCCCAGCGCGGTCTTTTTATCATATTGTTTTTTAATATCCGCGAACCAGGCCTTTATCTGATTATTCTGAATTTCTTCATCTTGCAACAGTGCAACCAATTGTTCGCGTTCCGCGCGCAACTCTTTATCTTCGCGCCGAATTTCCATTTCTTCAAGTTTACGGAGTGCCCGCAGGCGGGTATTCAAAATTGCCTCTACCTGAATATCGGTCAATTTAAATTCCGCCATCAACACGGCCTTTGGGTCGTCTTCAGTCCGGATAATTTCAATCACGCGGTCAAGGTTCAGATAGACAATCAGCAATCCGCCCAAAATCTCCAACCGTTTATCGATGTTGGCAAGCCGCCACCGCGACCGCCGGCAAAGAACATTTTTCTGGTGCACGATAAATTCGGTCAGCACATCGCGAATCCCCATCACGCGCGGCGCCCCATTTGAATCGATAACATTAAAGTTCATATTAAACCGATATTCCAAATCGGTCAGGGCGAACAAATGCGCCATCATTTTATCCGCGGGAACATTACGACTTTTGGGTGTAATGACAATGCGAACATCAGTCGTCGATTCATCAACGATATCGTCAACCAGTGGCAATTTTTTCGCATCAATCATTTCGCCGATTTGCTCAACCAGCTTTGATTTAATAATGCCATAAGGAATCTCGGTGATTACAACCTGGTACCCGCCACGGTCAAGTTCCTCTATTTCGTACCGTGCGCGAATACGGAATGTGCCTTTGCCGGTTTCATAGTTTTTCACAATCGTATCGAAATCATCAATCAGAACACCGCCCGTCGGAAAATCTGGCCCAACCATTTTCTTGCATATCTGTGCGGTTGTAGATTCCGGCTTGTCCACCATAAGGGTCAGAGCATCGCAAACCTCCGCCACATTATGGGTTGGGATATTTGTTGCCATACCGACCGCGATACCCATGCCACCGTTCGCAAGTAAATTCGGAAACGCGCCCGGCATAACCACCGGTTCAACCGTCGTGCCGTCAAAGTTCGGCATCATATCGACACTGTCTTCGTCAATGCCGTCCATAATCAGCATTGCAGCCTCGGTCATCTTGGATTCAGTATAACGGTACGCCGCCTGGGGGTCGCCGTCTATATTCCCGAAATTTCCTTGACCATCAATCAACGGATAGCGCACGGAAAAATCCTGCGCCAATCTAACCATTGCGTCATACACGGACGAATCGCCGTGCGGGTGATAGTGCCCAAGCACGTCGCCAACAACGGTAGCACACTTGCGAAACGCCGCCGCGGGCGATAACTTTTGCCGCAACATAGAATACAAAATACGGCGGTGCACAGGCTTTAACCCATCGCGCACATCGGGCAGGGCGCGGGACACAATCGTACTAACCGCGTACGACAAATACCGCGTGGACAGCGCATCCGCCAATTGTTGTGAATCAATTCTTTCGACTATTTCTTTACTCATAACGACATGAAACATAGAACATTTAGAAAAAAATAACAACCAAAAAACGCGAATTATTGGGCGATTTTATTTTTGATTTCGCGTATGCGCGCCAAAATTTCCCGCAAATCAGCATCTGTTACACTTGGGGCAGGGCGGCTGCGAATCTCATCGGCCAAAACAATACAAACGGTCGCCAACAAAGAACTTTCCGGCAACGGCCCAATTTTATCCAAAATTTGTCGCGCGCGCGCATCCACCATTTGCCCAAGTTCAACCAAGCGACCTTCTTGGCCATCTTCGCACCCCATAGGATAGTTTTTATTTACAATTGGAATTGAAACGACACTCATTTCAACCCCCCAAGAATTTCAATGGACTGGTCAATAAGTTCGGTCGCTCGCGCATTTTTTGCGCGCAAATTACGCACCTGTTGCGTCAATATGGCAACCTCTAAATCAGTTTGCTTGCCGGCATTAACCGCCGTCGCCCGCAGACGCGCCGCGGCATCTTCAAGTTTTGATAGTTCCTGAAAAATTTGTTCCCTTATATCCGACATATTGTCATTTTAAGACATTTTTTATATGCGTTCAACCCTAAAATGTGATATAATCGTTTCGAAAGATTTCAATAATGCGATGGTGAGGCAAATGAAAAAAAAGATAGTTTATATTTCGGGCGCAGATTCATTTGATGCGGCCCAGGTTCGCGCCGCTTTTGATGAGGTTCGTTCTACACTTGGACTTGATTCAGATACGGTTTTGTTTGGTGTTCCTGTTGACGATTTAATTGCAGTGGAAAATGCGCCGGTCGCCGCCGATTCGGTTGAAGTGTCTGCTGCGGAAACAGTCAAAGAACCCTTGGTTAGCGCGGAAAAAGAGGCCGCACCCCAAAAAAAAGAAAAAAATACGGCACCCGTTGTTCCGATTTTGTCAGTCTTGGGGGGAAACGAAGAGGAAAAGTCGGACACGATACATGATGTTAATGAAGAATCAATTACTGAAACTGTTGAAACAATCGAAATGAACGAAGTTTCAGAATTTGATGATATCGGTGATATTGATGAAATGTTAAAAGATGAAGCGCCGGTTGAAAATCACGAAAAAACACTTGAAGAATTATTGGAAACGATGACGCCTCTGCGTGAAGATGCCCATGTGGAAGAAGAATCGATTAATAAAAATTCGGAACCTGCCACGGCGGAAGATTCTTTGGATGATGCCGATGCAACACTCGCAAGTTTGGCAACCGAATTTGTCGATGTACAAGACAAAGTTCCAACGTTCAAAAAAAGTCCTGAACGTGGAAAAATTAGCAAATTGAAAAATATATTGCCGTTCAAGAAAAAGAAACATGATGACACGGGAATCATGGGCGATTTGTTCGGTTGGGCGGGTGTCGCCGCAAACGACGAAGATTTTTCTATACCGGGATTCTTTACGAATGTCGCATCGAAAAAATAAAAGAAAATGAATGACATCGATACTATCAGAAAAATGCTAGAAAACGTCGGTTTGCACGTGCGGGGTATTGATGCAAATTTTATTTATATTGAAGACCCGGCGTGTATATTGCGTGGCTTTGAAAATTTTCTTTATTACGCATGGGTGGTTTTGGGCCTGTTCACCGCAGGGCTGATTATCGGTTGGGGCATATCGATGATACGCGGTGCGAAAAATGATATCAAAGAAAATTTTAAAACACTGATTTTGATTTTTGGAATTTTAACCGCAATATGGCCGATTTTGAATGTCATTTATGGTGGCGACATTTTAGGGATGGGATGCAAGACAATGCGAATTTCGGTTAATGGTGTGAACGAAATTTTGGCTGCAAAATTGCAAGCCCATGGCAAAGATGCGATGCTTTACGAAGATATCGATATATATGATTCCGGAAGCGGTATCCGACCCATCTATGGAATGCCTGAGATGGATGATTTCCCGGATTTGTCTGATTTGATGAATTGGAACCCTAATGAAAATGTGGGTGATTACGGTTTCGTTGGTGAAACACAAAGGAATAGCACAGATAATTCAAATTATGCACGTGGCAACGGGGAATTTGGTAGAACCACAAATTCAACAAATAGGCCAAACAACGCAACAAATGACACAACGGTTACGCCGCCAATATCAACGGGTGGCCGGACGGCGGTATCGGCAGTGAATTTGACAGTTGGTGAAATTACGTATACTGCGGCGGATGGGTCAAAGTATACACATGTCGGTGGCAGTTTAACATGGCGTGCAAATAATCCTGGCGCAATGAGAATTTCTGATTTTTCGCGGCGTATGGGTGCAATTGGGGTAACGTCAAATGGTTTCGCAATTTTCCCGAACCCAGAGGTTGGGCGCAGAGCAAATGTCGCATTGTTAAAAACCGATAAATATCAAAATAAAACCCTGGCCCAGGCAATACATATATATGCCCCATCATCGGACGGTAATAATCCTACATCCTATGCGGCGCGCCTTGCACGGTCAATGGGTATTTCAGTAAATACATATTTGCGTGATATGTCGGATACACAGATAGAACGCATGGCCGAAGGTATTCGCAGCATCGAAGGTTGGCGTGCGGGCGATGTTCGAAATCATTAAAAAAAGGAAACAAAATGGAAAAAAATAACGGTTGGATAAAAATCATTATAGTCGTTGCATTGATTGCGATTGGTTTTTTTGTTTTTTATAAATTTAGTAAACCGCGCACAGAAATTGCGCCAATTAATATAGAGAAACGTATTGTCGAAACCACCGGTGGCGCTGACTTTACCGATGGGTTGGAAAAACCGACTTTGGTGCGTACTTTTGAACCTGATGAATTTGGTGAAGGTGTTGTCGAAGTCGCAACCTTTTCGTATGACATTGACGGTGATGGTCGCCCCGATAAAATTTCGCGCGCCCGTCGTGAAACAGGAACCGCGCACTTTCAATACATATACAAAATTGAATTAAACAATGGTGAAAAAATGGTGGACATAACACCAAAAGATTTCTTTACTGTCGAAGGTGCGGAATGTGCACATCAAAAAATTCAGTTTTCTTTTAAACCTGATTTTTCAATAACGAAAATTTCGCGTCCAATGGGCGAAGATTGGAATACACCGACACAATCAACAAAAACGGTTTACACGTTATGGAATAATAAGTTACATATTGCCGAAACTTCAGAATATAAAACAGTATGCGATGTTGCAGAGTTATTTTGAGTAATCATTGCCTTTCATCGAATACACAACACCACCTGATACAACAAAGTGGTCATAAAATTGTATGCGAACATTTAACAATGCATCTTTTAATTGTTCGGTAATGGCGATATCTTCACTTGAAAACCCCAATCCCGAAATCGGATGATTATGAACCAGTGCGACAAACTTTGCACCAATATCAAGGGCATTTTTTACAACTTCTCTATCATATAAAACTGTACAATCAACAGTGCCATTGCTGTGCTTTTCGTCTTTTAATAGGTGCAAATTATTATCCAAATACAAAACATGCATTTCTTCGGTTGAACGTCCACCAAGCATAAGACGAATGTAATTATAAAATTGTTCCCTGTTGTGTAAAATAGGTGTCGTTTCGGCCTCTGACCTATAACCATCAAGAATTATTTGTTGCATTGCTTTGATAAAAATTGCGGTGTTATGCCCAAGACCTGGAATTTTTTCAAGTTCTTCAATCGGCGCACAAAGAATCGGAAATGTTCCACCGAATTTTTTATACAGCATTCGCGCGATTGGCCTTACATCCTTGCGCGGAATTGCGTAACTTAAAAGCAACTCCATAATTTCGTATTTCGCAAGTTCGCCATCTAAAAACTTTTGGCGCAATCTGTCGCGATGACCGGCACGCAAAGATAATTCCAACGATTTATCTTTCATTAGTTTATCATTTTTTCCGTAAAGATTATAACACCGTCTTCGGTAATCCCAAGTGTGTGTTCCCACTGGGCCGAAAGACCGCCGTCAACCGTGCGCGCCGTCCAACCGTCGGCATCAATTTTGCATTCGGGCCGTCCCGTATTTATCATCGGTTCAATCGTGAAAACCAATCCCGGCACCATTTTCACGCGGTCCCACATTTTATCATAGAAATGGAAAATTTGCGGGTCGTCATGCATAACCTTGCCAATGCCATGCCCGACAAAATCGCGAGAGATTGAAAATCCATGTGGTTTAACGACGGCCTCGATAGTTTTACCAATTTCCGAAAGCGGTACGCCCGGCGCACATACCGCAATCGCCGCGTTTAATGCGTCTTGGCACGTCTGCACCAATTCACGCGCGCGTGGTGCAACATTTCCAATCATAAACATACGCGAAGAATCACCATGAAAACCCTTGTATTCTGCAGTCAAATCGACATTTACAATATCGCCATCTCGCAGAATAACATCATCACTTGGTATTCCATGCACGATAACATCGTTGACCGAAGTGCAAATACTTTTCGGATAACCTTGGTATCCCAAATCTGACGACCGCGCGCCATTTTCATGTAAAAATCCGGCAACCAATCTATCAATTTCACCGGTGGAAATTCCGGCCTTGATATATGGCGTAATATAATCAAAGCACCGCGCGACCAAATCGCCGACAACGCGCAATCTTTTAAAATCTTTTGGTGCATATACAGATGATAACATAATTAGTTCCTTCGTTTAATAGACATTTTGTAAGTTTTTAATACCAACTTTAACGCAAAATCGCGCAGCAAAATTTCCGCCGGCATTCCAGTTGTGCGCATTTGCAATTCAAGTTCGTTTAACCGGGTCAAAACAGCGGTAATATCATCGCCCCGCCATATTTTCGTGGCAAGGTTAAATTTATCGGCAACCTTCCAAAAGAGTCTTGGCAACTGACCGTCAACGACCGCGGTAAGCAGCGATTTAAAATGCCGGTCCAACATTCGCACCAACATATTCGGTTCTGCGTTATCATACAACAATCGATCAAGCGCGAGCATAGTTTGTTGAATATGGCCCGCCGTCAAAGAATATAAAAAATCGTCAGTATTTGCCGCCCCAGTATCCGGTAAACATTTTTCAACATCTTCCAATTCAATTGTTTTTTTATCGTCAACATAAATTGCAATTTTATTCAAAAAACCGCGTGTAATTCCGCGGTCGCCACCAAGGTGAGAAGTCATATAAACCATCGCATCGGGTGAAATCTGTTTAATTCCGGCATTTGTAAAAAGCTCGTTTCGAATAAGAGTTTCAAGTGTTTTTGCATCGTCGCTGTAACATGCGATTGCCGCAACATTTGTGCCACCTTCGAACAAAGTGCGCAGCGAACCGCCCGAACGCAAATCGCCCGCCGTTACAATAACCATTGCATCCAATGATGGGTGTTCAACCAAATCTTTAATTATTTTTGTATCAGAATCACCCGCGTTTGAAATTATTACCATCTTGCGGCCACCAAACATTGATGGAGTGCAAGCTTCGGCGAAAAGAGAATCTTGCTTGTCGCGTAATTCGTCCGAATCAAGCGCAAAAAGATTGTCTTTTTCAATTGATAAAATATTAACAGATTTATCGCAAAGTTCATCCACAAGTCCCGCATCTGGCCCATAAATTAGGACACCGCGGACATTCGAGATTCCTTTGGAAAAATCAGATTCCTTCCACTTCATTTCTTTGCCATTTCACGTTCATGTTTTGCAACATCGGCGATTGCGCGTGTCCCGATTTTATCGGCCAAAACCGTAATGGTATTTGCAACCGCGTTGTTGTAGGATGCGTTTGCCGCGACCAAATATCTAACAAAAGTATATGATTCAGATGCAGATTCTGTCCCAGTAGAAATAGTTTCCCCGTTGTGCGTTAGAACATATTTCGCGGTAAGTTTTATTTCTTGCCATGTTGCGGCACCGGTCGGTTCCAATGCTTTGTATTTTGTTTGCGGATTATTTAATGTAACGGCAAGCCTATACGGAGCAGTGCTTTCTTTTTGTCCGCCAAACTTTGTGTTTAATGCGTTACGTAACTCGATTCCATTTATACCACTTATCACAGGGACATATATATCAGTATTTGCCCCAGAAAACATCGGACTAAAACCGCAACCGCAAAGAAACAATAAACAAAAATATTTTTTCATGATTATCACCAAATAAAAATTATTTTTTTGTTGAAATTTATTCATATAATACTTAGACTTTTATTAAATCGCAAGGGGGAATCATGAATATTTTTCTTATAATGCTTATATCGTTGTTTATGGGTGGTTATTATATGTTTTTTGCTCCGAATACACGCGTTGCGGAACAAGAAACCGATCATGCAATTGTTGTTTCTGATTTACGGTCGATTGCGGAATGTGCTTTGGCGGTACATAACGCTGAAATTACTGGCGGAACGTTCAATGATGTATGCGTGGAACAAAACCAGATAAAGACAGAACGGATGTGTTTTGATGCACGTTTTTCGGTTACTGACTGTTTATCTGATGGATATAAACGCCCACAATACAGCTTTATAATAACTACTACTGGCGCGCTTGATGTTGCTGATTACAATGCAATGATGGAAATATTGGAAAAGAATTTTTCAACCAGTGGTACTTTGGGTATATACCAAGATAATGTTATTATGGTCGCCGGTTCCAGTGCAAAACAGGCATTGCCGAAATCTGTAATTGATAAAATGGAACTTGAAAACGGTCAACTTATATACATGACACACTTTGATATTCCGGATGCTGAACGTACATTTACTAAGTCAGAGGCGGAAAATGTTGTATGTCCCGCAGGCACACAGAAAGTATTTCGTTTTGGTCGTTGGCAATGTGTTGGTTACAATATAAAAACAAGTTGTGGTGGCGACCAAGTATGGGATGCGTCTGCTATGGAATGTGTTCCCGATGATTCGCGTAAGCCTTTGTGTGCTGGTGTGGAAACCGCTGTTATGATTGATGGTGTATGGGAATGTGTTGCGCCGTTTGGCGAATACAAATGTCCTGGGGATCAAATTGCGCGTTTGAATTATGAAACACTGCAATGGGAATGTACCGCAGATCCAACCAAGTCGGCAACTAAACGCGGTAAATGCACAATGCCGAAACCACAAATTGTTCGTGGACGTGGTGGTGCAACATTGCGTGTTGTTGCAAATGATTGTACGGATTGTGAAAAGGCGATTACTAACGAAGAAACATGCACCGTTACATGTGTTCCTGATTTGTCAAAGCTTTCTTCGCCAAAGTGCTATCCAGGTCGCATGAATGATTGTCGTGGTTCGTCTAAAGCTTTCTATTTCGGGTTCCCGAATGAACAGTATGCCGAACAATCAGGGGTTGTGCCGGTAAAGAACATTCCGTTTGATAAATCTCACTCTCAAAACAGACGCTTTAACTGTCTTGATTGTGGCAAGGATACTATCGATTCCTCACGTTCAATATACCCGTATGTTGCGGTGTGTAAATCGCAGGGCTTGCCCAGGGAGGAAAAGAGTGAATTTGACATTGAAAAAGATAATGATGATCTATCTCGTTCCAGTTCTGGGGACTAGGTTTTTCGAATAGACTGATTCTGTTTGTTAAAATAACAGTCTGAGTTCAGACTGTTATTTATATTTTTCTATATATGGGTATTTTTTTATAATTTTGTGTCTATATTTTGTGTTTTTTGCAAAAATCGAATCGGTTCAGACATGGTGTTTCGAAAAATCTTGACACAAAACACACTTTGGTGCGGAAATTGGGTTGTGATAATGTTCCTGAAGCCCGCAGAAAATAAGCATTTTTAAAAGTAAAGTAAAAAAATAAAAAAAATTTCATTTTAATAGTTGTATACGAATCGAAAAAACTATATATTGTTGCTGAAATAACAAAAATGACACAAGATATTGTGTTTTTGACAAAATTGGAGTTTAATAATGTCTGGGAACGAAAAAGAGGTTAAAATGCAAATTGCGCCAACATTTATATGTAATGTTATGAGTGTTAAAAAGCGCTCTGGCGAAACGGTCGCATTTGAAGCTAAGAAAATTTATAACGCTATTAAAAAGGCCGCTTTGGCCACAAATGAAATTTCTGATGAAACGGTTGTCCAAATCACTAATGAAGTTTTAAGCGATTTGGACAATAATTTTATGGCGCGCACCCCGTCGGTCGAAGAAATCCAAGATACGGTGATTCGCAAACTGATGGATGCCAAGGCATATAAGACGGCAGAGGCATATATTATATATCGCCAAAAACATTCTGAAATTCGTAACGCTAATGTTGATGCTATTGAAATCATCGAAAGTTATGTTGGTGGTTCAAATTGGCGCATCAAAGAAAACGCGAATATTGGTTATTCAATCGGCGGACTTATTTTGCGGACCAGTGAGCGCGTTACGGCTGAATATTGGTTGAATATGTTTCCGGCGGAAATTGCCGATGCACACCGCAGTGCGGCGATTCATATCCATGACCTTGGGTGGTTAACGGGATATTGCGCCGGTTGGTCTTTGCGCGAATTGTTGTACGAAGGATTCAACGGTGTTCCGGGTTATTTGCAATGTCAACCTGCAAAACACATGGCAACCGCGATATCGCACATGGTGAATTTCCTTGGGACATTGCAAAACGAATTTGCTGGGGCCCAGGCGTTTTCTTCGGTTGATACATACCTTGCGCCGTATGTCCGCGTTGATAATATGTCCTATGCCGATGTAAAAAACGCGATGCAGACATTGGTGTTCAACTGCGCGGTGCCATGCCGTTGGGGAACACAAACGCCGTTCATCAACTTTACGTTCGATTGGACATGCCCCGAAGATTTGAAACCGCAGCGTCCGTTTATTGGTAAAAAGCAAGTTGATTTTACATACGGCGATTTACAGAACGAAATGGATATGATAAATCGTGCTTTCATAGAGGTTATGACCGAAGGCGATGCCCAGGGCCGTCCATTTACTTTCCCGATACCGACATACAACATCACGAACGATTTTCCGTGGGATCATCCGAACGTCAAACCGCTGTTCGATTTGGCGGCAAAGTACGGAATTCCGAATTTTCAGAATTTCTTGAATTCCGATTTGAATCCGACGGATGTTCGTTCTATGTGCTGCCGCCTGCGCCTTGATGTGCGCGAATTGTTAAAGCGCGGTGGCGGTCTGTTCGGTTCTGCGGAAAAGACGGGTTCTATAGGTGTTGTTACAATGAACCTTGCGCGGCTTGGCTATATGCACAAGGGCGACCGCGAAGGTCTGTTCCGCGATTTAGAAAGATTGATGAACATGGGACGTGAGGTTCTGGAAATCAAACGTCGTGTTATAACCAAGCATATGGAAAATGGCCTTTATCCGTTTACCCGCCGTTACCTTGGCAATTGGAATCACCACTTTTCCACAATCGGCGTGAACGGCGCGAACGAAATGGTCTTGAACTTTACGAATGGCAAAGAGAACATCGCGACACCGTACGGCAAGAAGCTCGTTCTGGACTTGATGGACTTTATGCGTGAAAAACTCGTAAAGTTCCAGGAAGAAACCGGAAACCTTTATAATCTGGAGGCCACACCTGCCGAAGGTTGTTCGTACAGATTCGCAAAGACCGATGTCAAAAATTTCCCGGATATCATCACCGCCGGCACACGCGCGGCACCGTATTACACGAACTCCACACAATTACCGGTGAACTTTACCGATGACCCATTTGTTGCATTAGAACACCAGGAAGAATTGCAACGCAAATATACTGGCGGCACAATGTTGCACCTTTATATGGGTGAACCGGTATCAAGCGGTGAAGCGGCGCAGAAAATCGTGCGCACGATATTCGAAAACTACAAGATTCCGTACATGACACTTACCCCGACATTTTCGATATGTCCAAAGCACGGGTATCTGCCTGGCCGGCATGAGTTTTGCCCAAAGTGCGACGCCGAACTTGGCATCACGCCAGATGACGTGTCGAACAAGGCATAAAGAACAAGAACTAACAAAAGCAATACAAAAAAGAAAGGAGAGAAAAATGATTGCTAACCAACAACAAAGAACACCTTGCGAAGTATTTTCACGCAGTATGGGATTTATCCGCCCGACAAAAAACTTTAACATCGGGAAATATTCCGAATTCTGCGAACGCAAGACGTTCACTGAATGCAATTGTTTGACAACCGGCGCGCGGCATAGCGAACTGATGAAGAAAGCCGCGTAAAGATGAATACTGTTCAGATTGGCGGGTTGGTATCGTTCACAACGATTGACTTTCCGGGTAAATTGGCGGCGGTTTTGTTCTTGGTCGGTTGCCCATTGCGTTGTGCGTATTGTTCCAACCCGCATCTGATTGATGTCGCCCCCGGCGAATACGATGCGGACAAAGTTTTGGATTGGCTGCGGTCCCGTGTCAGAAAGCTGGAGGGCGTTGTTTTTTCCGGCGGCGAAGCATTGATGCAGGGTGATGCAACAATCGACTATATGCGGCGCGTGCGTGAGCTCGGTTTTGCAATCGGTCTGCATACGAACGGGTTTTATCCCGAAAGATTGGCCGCCGCCGCGGACTTAATTGATTGGATTGGCATTGATTACAAGGCAACCAAAACAAATTACGAAAAACTTACCGGAATAAATATAGCATACGACCATTTGCTAAAAAGTTTAGACGTGTGGGCGAAAACCGGCAAACCGGCGGAGGTTCGTGTTACCTGTGACCCACGATATGTGTCGCCGGATGATTTGATGGAAATTGCGCGGGACGCATCGTCGCGCGGATTTAAGAATTTTGCGGTGCAAAAATATATTCCGCACTTCGAAGACGACGAACATAAAACCACGCCCGCAATGCGCAACGCATTTTTTAATGATGAAAAATTACGTAATGAAATAAATTCACTTTTTGACACCGTTACTTGGCGGGATTAAAGATTTCCTATATAACCGTATAGTTTTTATACGAGAAAAAATTTACGGGAATCCATTCACAATGACAACGGGCGGCGCGTGCAGTAAAATTACCGCTATGAAAGACAAAATCCGCAGTTTCCTCTTGCGTGCGTTGCCTTACCTTGTGTCGGCCGTGGGCGGAATATTGTTGTTCACGGTGTCGCTTGATAATGTCAAAGACCCCGCCGTCGAAGGCCTGATTAGCAATATGTCGGCATCGTTGCTGGCGATACCTTTGGTGTTTTTGCTTTACGATTACACTACGACGCGAGTGTCGCGGCGGCTGCACGAAACGCTGGTTGCGGGCATGAACGACAAGATAAATACGATTATGCTGCACGTGTTGTTGAGTTTGCGCAAGATGCTGAAAATGCGGGGGCGTTCGACGCGCGCATCGATAATGGCTATGCGAAATATGCCGGAATCCCGCATCGTGCGCGAAATGCAGATTCGCGGCGAATACATCGATTTGCTGGGGCAATATTACGAAGAACTTGAAAATCTGATTATCGCGTTCGGCAAAGAAAACGCGCTTACGCCAGAACAAGTGCCGATTTTGGCGGCGCTTGCGCGGGATATGTCGCGACTGGTGGCGATGCACCGACTTGGGGGAAATCGGCGGGTTGTTGCGCGGCACATCGTGAACATACTTGGTGAAGTCAACGATTGGCTTGATTCCGGGTCAGACGTGTCGAAAAACTTTGACCAGATTTTGACGGCTGCGACCGCACCGGAAACGGACACAGACACAAAAAACACGCAAAGTAAATAAAATTCTTGCTTTTTATTAAAAATGTGTCATAATTTCCGCCGAACTGCTGGAAAGAAGTTCTGGGGCTATAGCTCAGTTGGTAGAGCAAATGACTTTTAATCATTGGGTCCAGGGTTCGAGTCCCTGTGGCCCCACCAAAAAATCAAAACCGCATTTGCGGTTTTTATTTTTTGGTCTGGGGAAGCAAGACGAGAACCCGTGGGGTTAACAAATTTTTAGCGCGGTCTCGGCGTAGCAAAGCGCAGACGGATGTCGCGCCGTAGTTCACAAAGAGAACGAAGACGAGCCGAATTTCAGATGCTTTAATAAACCGGATAATCGCGCAGTGGCCCATTTGGTCGCGAAAGGTCTGATTTTACTCCGCACGCACAAAGCACAAACGCACACAGCAAAAGCAGAACAATTTTTTTCATTTGTTCCGCCTTTTTATTCTTGCATGTCCGGACGCATATCGAACAAGCGTTTGCCTTTGTAAAAGAAATGATAAAAACCATTTGTAGAGCGACCGCATTTTTTGTTTGATACGTTCGATATCGCCGTTTGGGGTTGCCCCTTGTAAGATATTTGATTTTTATCGTTCTTTACAATTGCCCATTCTTTTGGATCGTTTTCAAATAAAATTTTTGTGCCTTTCTTTAATCCTATCATGGAAAAAGTGGTGTTCGGACGCTTGATAGTTTGTTTCTTGTCGCCAATCATTATGTCCATTTCTTCGGTTTCCTTGTCAGTAACGACGGAGACACCCTTTAAATCTTTGGCATATTTCATCGCTTTTTTTAAGCAACCGTTCCAAAAAAATTCTGTTTTTCGACCAGATGCGGCATAGTGTCTAGAATCTGAAACATGTGCATGAATCTTTTTTTCTATTGATTCACAATCTTCGCATTGTAACACCAAAAAATAATCAAAATCCTCTGGAATATTACTGCCGTCCAGACCGCGTTCCTCAACCGTCAATTTTTTTGTTCTGCCGATTTTTATCAGGTGCGGGAAAGCAGCATTTCTTGCAAAATAGACCAATCCTTTTGACATGTTGTCTCCTTTGGTATCTAAATGGGATTATATCATACACAAATAATCTTGTCCACTGTTTGGCGGGACGCCCCGTGCAATTCACGAACTGATTTTATTCGTGATTTGTTGCAGTTTGGAGAGATTTTAAGGTTTTTTTGAAAAATTTTTAATACCTCCGCATTTGGTTTTGGGCAGGTGGTAATTGCCGAACGTCTTCTAAAATATTTAATTCAGGTCTTTCTTTTACTAATGTATTCATGCCATTGGCTACATAAGTTGCTATTGTATTACCGTCATCATTAAACGTTCTGAATATGTGTTTTCTAGCTCCATTTGGTCTTTCTTCAATAATTTTGTTTTTTACATATCTGTCATAAGTCAACTGGAATAATTTTAAAAGTTTATCTGTATCCGTTATATATTGATTTTGCAACATTACATCGATGCCGAAAAAGGAACCACTACGCCCATCAACATCGCAGAAACCCATATCTTTATTTTCATATACCATGAACAAATAATGCACACTATTATTTGGTCCGCGAACAATCTTCATTTCTGTACCAGGATTGTGTGGCACATAAAATCTCTCTAAAAATCCGCGCGTATTTATATCGCACCTTGATGTATCAAAACCTTTTGGAACACCGAACACTATAACACCGACCATTGATATTCTCCATGTTATCTTGATAGGTATTGTACCAAAAAACATGCAATAAATCAATTTGTTATCTGAAAAATTCGAAAATTGAGACACGGAGTGCGTTTTTACGCCTAATACTTTCGAACACACAAAACTATCGGAAAACCAATAAAAAACACCGCTTTGTGCGGTGTTTGAATTTTTGACAGGACCATCTGTGCAATTCACGAACTGATTTTATTCGTGATTTGTTGTCGTTCGGGAAAGAAATGAAAACATTTTTGCAGAATTTGTGATATAATGATTTCTGAATAATGAAAGGATTAAAAATGCAAAAATGGGAAAAGGCACTTGATAAATTTATGAAGCAGTATATTGATAAACCCTGGTTTGAAGGTGCTGTTCTTTGTGGAAGTTATGCCAGTGGAAATCAGAACAAGTTTTCAGATATAGATGTCACAATTATTGCTTCGGATGATTTGGGTTGGCAAGAAAAATCAAATTGTTATGTTGATGGTTTCTTGTTTGAATATACGATAAATCCCATTTGGAAGAACCAGGAATATATGAAATCTGGTTTGGATAGTCATGCACCAATAAATCAAAACATGTTTGCTTATGGCAAGATTTTGTATGATAAAAACGGTGTAATGAAAAAACTGCAACAACAATCTATTCGTGAATTGAAAATGAAAATAAAACCATTTTCTAAATATTCTAATGATTTTAGGAAATATGGAATATGGTGTAGATATGACGATATGCTGTCATTAAAACAAGACAGCTATCCAATTGATTTGCTCTATTGGACATTGGTTGATAAATTGATTGAATGTTATTATGACTTTAACTGTTTACCCCACGTATCACATGCAAAAATACAAAAGATTCTGACCGATAAAGATTTTGCAAAACGGTATCATGCAGATATTTTACCAGATAAGAAATTTACAAAACTTTTGTTGGATTGTTTCAATGCAAAACAGAAAGACAAAATACCAGCAATTACAAAACTGTATAATTTTGTTATGAAATCTGGTGGGGGATTTGATATCGGTGAATTTCGTGGTAAAAGAAAGATTGAAAAGAGATAAAAAGTTCGTAAATTGGTGAAATAGTGGCTATTTTTGATAGCTGATTTACGAACTCATGAAAGTATTGGAAAACCAACAAAAAAACCGCAAAATTGCGGTTTGAATTTTTGGCAGGACCATCTGTGCAATTCACGAACTGATTTTATTCGTGATTTGTTGTCGTTCGGGAAAGAAATGAAAACATTTTTGCAGAATTTGTGATATAATAACCTTCAAATAATGAAAGGATTTATAATGAATATCGTTTTTTGTCATGGTTGTATGGGTGCGAGATACGATTGGAATAAACGGACTTATGATGCGGCTGGTTGGTGGGCAGATTGGTTGCAATTCATGGTTGAACTTGAACATGATGTCATTATGCAAAGACCATACTTTCCGCATGCACATCAATTGTTAATGAAATACGATGAGTGGGAAAAGATAATGGACAAACAAGATATAACCGATGACACTGTTTTGATTGGTCATTCTGCTGGTGGTGGTTTTGTATTAAAATATTTATCAAAACATCCAAAATTAAAAGTTCGTCAGGTTGTACTGGTTGCACCATACATAGATACAGAAGGTATATCTCCGTTCGGGTTTTATCATGATATTAATTTAAGTAATAATTTAGTTGCACAAACAAAAAATGGAATTGATTTGATGATTTCAATAGATGATGCTCCGGGGATAATAAACAGTTTTGATAAGATATCAAAAGATATTCCAAGCATTCGTGTTCATAAGTTTTCTGGTCGCGGTCATTTAAACGGTGGTGATTTGCCAGAAATAATGTCAATAATAAAGTGGTAATACCCACAACAAATACAAACAAAGAAAAAGGTTAGATTTCTAGCCTTTTCTTTTTAAAAGTTCGTAAATGTGCAAAACGGTGGGTGTTTGCAACACCTAACTTACGAACTCGTGCAAGTATTAGAAAACAAAGAAAAATCGGGCATAAAACCCGATTTATTTATTTTGGCAGGACATACTGTGCAATTCACGAACTGATTTTATTCGTGATTTGTTGCAGTTTGGTAAAAAAATCAAAGCGTTTTTGAGAATTTTGTGATATAATCTCAAAGAAAGGTGTGAAAATGGCTACAGAAATAAATACAGAAAAGATATTTAACCAATTGAAAAAACAAAATGGTGAAAAATTCGCCCAAGCCATTAGGGGCGATAGAGACCATGATGGAAATTTGCTTATCATTCCAAATATTCTTCACATATTAGAGTTTGCGGGTCATGATGAAAATGAAGCAAGAAAATTACGTCCGATTCTAAAAGAAATATATCTTACTAAACAAGATTCGCAGTATCACACAGATAAGAATCCATTAGAATTGTTAAACGAAGCAGGTTATGACGCGTTTATTGTAGAAAATGAGGAACAAAAAAATTCTATAATGAAATATTACAGACCTGGCGAAGAAATATGTACCTTTCGCGATCCAAGCCGTCATAAAAATTATTATATGATTCATGCGGTTAAACGTGGGGCAGATAAAATTAAACCGTCCGATCACCCACAACGAGAGGATGAATATGGTAGATCAGTTATATCAATTCAAATTGCAAAAACTGGTGGTTTTATATCGATTAAAAATCGTTATAATCATACAGTAACCGATCCTGATGCTACGTTTAACAATAATCCTGATAATATTATTCCTGGATTAAGTGAGTCCTTAAAACGATACTTTAGTGTTGATTTTAACACGTCTGAAAATCCGTTACCAGATAATTTCCGCATGATTAATGATCAAATTGTACGGTATAATTATGAAGTTGATAACGTTTATTTTGGACCAGATTATTATTTTTCTGGCAGTACGATTACAAAATTAAAAAATGACGGTAGTCAGATAATAATGGATTATATGATTTTGGATGTAAAAAATAAAACGATTTCATCACCCATATCCACAACATTTAGGGATGATACCTACAAGGTTTTTAGATCGGCATTTGACGGCAAAATTATAAAAAAGACTACTAACAAGAGTGATAAAACAACAACCATAAGTACCCCAGACGGAAATATTGTAGTAGTCAAAGACGGAAAAATTGTTAAATTAACTTTGCCTAGTGTTGAAAAAATTGGTAACGATTTTTTACAAAGAAACATATTTCTAACATCTGTGAATTTGGCAAATGTAAAAATAATTGGTGATAATTTTATATCTTTTAATCAAATATTGTCATCTTTTAGCGCACCGAAACTGGAACGCACAGGGAAAGATTTTTTGACTTGTAATACTGAATTGACAGAATTGAACTTGTCAGAAGTTACGGATATAGGACCATATTCGTTGCAGAATAATCATAATATGATATCAATAAACCTGCCAAAATCTAAAAATATCGGTTATATGTCTGCGAATCAACCAAACCTGAAACATTTTTATGCCCCAGAATTACAAGAAGATACTTTGAAATATTTTGCAGAATATAACAGGATCGTAGCATTTGCGATAGCAACTCAACGGATTAATAAACGCATAGATGAAATGGCAGAACAAGCAAGTAAAAAGATGGATGAAAAGATTGAACTGGCAATAAAGCGAATTATAACACAACCACAAGATTTAGAAACAAGGAAATAATTTCCTTGGATTATTATTCTTATAAATAGTTCGGGAATTTACAAAATGGGCATGATTTTTAACGTATAACTCTCGAACTCATAAGACTATTAGAAATCCAATAAAAAATCGTCCAAACGGGTGATTTGAAACATTTGGCAGGGCCATCTGTGCAATTCACGAACAAATATTATCCAAGATTTATTGCGGTTCGGGAAAGATATTAAAATGTTTTTGAAAAATTTATGATATAATTACTGTTGAATACTGAAAGGATTTTATTATGTTTAAGATACTGAACATCAAAGAACTAGAAAATACTTTGTTGAAAGATTCTACATTGGATGACATTCGTGGTGGCAAACCCGAAGTTCATGTGCCTGGCAAACATTTAACAGCAGATGATGTTCGGCACGATATTTCTGTACTAGCCCGTTATTTGATACGTGTTTATGTTGGTTGGCCTGTACATAATGATATTATAAAAAGAAAGATTTTAACCAAATTAACAAAGGCGTATAAGTCCGCCCATGATATGACGGCCAATGAATTATTTGAATCTCTCAAAGGTGTGATAGAGCAGATTCCAGATAATCATATTTCTCTCGTTTTTAACAAAGTTCATGCTAGTACAAAGACACAACGTCCTCACAAAGATGTAGGAAAAAATTTTGCTGGCAGGCAGGCGGTAAAACATAAATTGCGAGATGATAATGTGGCTATTATTGGATTTAATGCAATGTTGAAAAATGACGAATTTCGCGATGCGATTATCAAGTTTCAAAATAATGAACTGACGAAATCAAAAGCTTTAATCATTGATTTGCGGGGAAATAGTGGCGGCAACAGTTTTTATTCTGATAAATTTGCTTTTTTTCTATGCGGGAAACAAATAGACAGTGCGAAAAAAATTTATGTACGAACAACCACAGAAGCAAAAAAAATTCAAGCAATGTCACAGCCAAACGCATCCTGGGCTACAATTCCAACATCAGAAAAATTGGAATTATGGAAAACAGGTTCGTCATTCGAAATTGATAAAAAACAAGCATATATGAAACCTATATTTATTTTAACTGATGAACATACCGGATCCAGTGCAGAAATGTTTTTATTGCGTATGGTTCATCATCCTATGGTCACAGTAGTTGGTGATAATTCTGCTGGTATGGAGGTATATGGTAATATGTGCCATGGTTTCTTGCCACACAGTAATATCACTGTATCTGTTGGTATGAATTATCGTATTTTGGAATATGATGATTTTGAATTGCGCGGCTATAAGCCACAAATAAAATGTGCCGAAGGTGTTGATGCAATGGACTTGGCTCTTGCTACCCTTGCCAAAGACAGTATTATAAAAACAAATAATTTGGAAAAATAGTTCGTAAATGAGAAAAACAGTGTTTGTTTTTGATATCCAACTTTCGAACTCGTGCAAGTATTAGAAAACAAAGAAAAATCGGGCATAAAACCCGATTTGTTTATTCTGGCAGCCCCAGATTGATAACATTCGAACTGCTGTATCGCTGTATGAGGCAGAAATCCTGGATAATTTAGATTTATTGGAAGAATTTTTGAACGATTTGCCCCAATAAATAAAAAATTATTTACTTGTGAAAAAACACTGTAACAGCTACTATACGATTGAAAGGAGCCAAAAATGAACAAGAAAATAATTGCTGTGACAGCAGCAGCTGCGGTTGTCGCAACCGTTGGAATTGGATATGCTGTATCAGGTAATGATGTACCAGTGGTATATTTCACAAAAGACATTTCACCAGAAGGTTTAGTCAAAGCATACAATGCATTGAATTGGACTCCAAAGGGTAAAGTCGGTATAAAAATGAGTACTGGTGAATCATCAAAAACAAATTATCTACGTCCAGAATTGATAAAAGAATTGGTTGCAAAGGTTGACGGCACAATTGTTGAATGTAATACAGCCTATGCTGGTAATCGTAATACCAGCGAAGCACACTGGGCAGAAATCAAAAAACGTGGATTCCTGGATATTGCACCAGTGGATATTATGGACGAAGAAGGTTCAATGGAATTGTCTGTAAATGGTGGCAGTATATTGAAGGAAAATTATGTAGGAACACATTTTGCCAATTATCCATCATACATAGTTTTATCACACTTCAAAGGACATCAAATGGCTGGCTTTGGTGGTGCATTGAAAAATATATCAATTGGTTTTGGTTCGAGCATGGGTAAAGCATGGATTCATAGTGGCGGTACATCCAAAGAAAATCCATGGGGTGGCGAACAAACTGCATTTTTAGAATCTATGGCGGATGCTGGTAAGGCAGTCACAGATTATGTTGGTCGTGACAATATGGTTTATATCAATGTGTTGAACAGAATCAGTATTGATTGTGATTGTAATGCGAACCCAGCGGAACCAGATATACATGATATTGGTATCTTGGTATCAACTGACCCAGTTGCCATTGACCAGGCAGGTATCGATATGGTGTCGGTTGCGGATGGCAATCAAAAATTGATGGAACGTATAGCGGACAGAAACGGGTTGCATATACTGGAAGCGGCAGAAAAAATCGGTGTCGGTTCACGCAAATATAAACTGGTCAATTTAGACGAATAAAAAAGGAGAGAATATATGAAAATGAATATACTATCTTGTGTATTTGCAGCAATAGTTGGCTTGTTCAGTATAAACACAAACGCAAAAGGTGATGATATGACGAATAAAAAAAATCTGGTTGTATATTTTTCTCGTGCTGGGGAACAATACAGTGTTGGCAACATAACAAAAGGAAACACAAAGATTGTGGCAGAAATTATCGCTGAAAAAACAGGAGCAGATTTGTTTGAAGTAAAATTGCAAAACGATAATTACCCAGCAGATTATACTTCACTGACAGAAGTTGCTCAATCAGAACATAATGCCAAAGCACGACCAGAAATTATTGGTGATGTTGAAAACTTTGCTGATTACGATAATGTATTTGTTGGTTCCCCTATTTGGTGGAGTGATATGCCGATGGCACTTTATACATTTATTGAAAAACATGACTGGTCAAATAAAACTGTTATACCATTTACAACACATGAAGGTAGCGGTTTAGGTTCTGTACCAGCTAATTTAAAAACCACCACGAAAGCAAACGTTCTTGATGGATTAGCAACCTATGGTCATGATGCACAAAACAATCAAGATAAAGTCAAAGAATCTGTTGGTGCATGGCTAACAGAACTGGGATTTTAGGTAAATAATTTTTGAAATTTTTACATTTGAACTGGTGTAAGATAAAGAAAACCGCCTTCTCAGGCGGTTTTATCTATTTTGGCAGGGCCATCTGTGCAATTCACGAATTGATTTTATTCGTGAATTGTTGTTCTTTGGGAAAGAAATAAAAGAATTTTTGCAGATTTTATGATATAATTATTCTTGAACGATAAAAAAGGAAACATCATGAATCGAGCTATTAAATTCAAACTTAAAAATGGTAAAGTTGTCACTATTCGTCGTATTCGTGGAACTGATTATGATGCTATGATGAAATTCTTTGATAAATTTGTTCGTGACCCTGGTGTAAAATATACAAGTCAATATCTTGGCCAACCAAAAAAGAACAAAGAATCTTGTATTAAAATGTATGACAATCCCAACAATTTATTTCTTGGTGCTTGGGATGGCGATAATTTGATTGGTGAATCTACTATCACAAAACTTGCACCAGATAATCCAAAATATCGTGGTTTAACTGGTGAAACAGGCAGTATAATCCTTAACAAATATACATCCCAAGGGCTTGGTGGAAAACTTAAAACTATTATTGAAAAGTGGGCTCGTGAAAATGGTGTGCATAAACTTTATGCTGAAGTTTATCACAAGAATATTCGTTCTTTAAGCAATTTATTAAAACATGGTTATACTATCGTCGGAATAAAACACGATGCCGCAATAATCGATAAAGAATGGATGCACGAATATATTTTAGAAAAGATATTGGAAAAATAAATCAAACACCCACAACGAATACGAACTGCATAAAAGGTTAGATTTCTAACCTTTTCTTTTTAATAGTTCGTAAATCGTCATAACAGGGTTAGTTTTTACCATCTAACTTACGAACTCGTGAAAGTATTAGAAAACAAATAAAAAATCACCCATTTGGGTGATTTTATTATTTTGGCAGCCCTACTCGGATTTGAACCGGGATTCTCGCCTTGAAAGGGCGGTGTCCTAACCATTAGACGATAGGGCCATGGAAAGCATAAAAAAACTGGCGGGATTGACGGGGCTCGAACCCGCGACCTTCTGCGTGACA
>JAGCDW010000014.1 GCA_017650945.1 Alphaproteobacteria bacterium
CAAGTTTACCCGAATCGGTTGATGAATTATACGCCTGCGAACCATTATACACACCAACCGAACCAACCTGTCCCGCCGTGCCGGTATATGTAACAACATTACCCGATGTTCCCGCGGCAATAATGTTTTGTTTCAGCGCAAGTCCCTGTGCCAATGATGAACCGGTTATGTATTTAGTTTCATCAGTGGACGGCCACATTCCTTTATTACCGAAATCCGTATCATATGCATTAACCGCACTGGTCTCTGTTGATGTCCATTCAAGTGTGTCAATAAGTTTGGTCCATATGCTACTTAATTCATTTGCCACGGCACGAACCGTTGGAACAAAACTATCATAAGTCGCGGCGGTATAGTTTCTTATCTGAGAACTACTACTACTCCCAAAAACGCTCGTCAATGTTCCTTGATCCAACATACCAACCGTATTACCATTAAGTATGGTTCCGGCGGAGTTAGTCAAAACCAATGCCGGAACATAAATATCTTCGAGGATATCCTTTCCATCGGCCTCTAAAAGTAACACCTTGTCCGTTGGGATTATGTCTTGTTTTGTGGTATCGACATAGTATTTTGATGTTACGGTTTTCTGGTCCAATAGTTCCTGGGCCGTTGGGTCCGCAAACGCCGGCACGGCAAATAATGCCGCGATTAGTGAAGTTGTTATCAATGTTTTTCTCATAAAAATCCTCCTTTCCTTTCGTTTTTTTTATAAACACCAAAAAACCACCGAAATTCCTTTCATGTGGTTGGAGGTTCAAGACTATGTTCCGAGAAAAATAGTGGGCTTATTCTACATATTCACCGCCCTCCAACCACACCGGGCTGGAGGTGTTTTTTGTCCCCACGGACACTCGGAACCAAAAGGGTCTTGACACCCCGCCAACGAAACACCCGTCGGCACAGGTATTATATCATAATTCCAAAATCATTGCAATAGGCTAAAAAGTGTAAATTCTTATGGTGAAAATATGTTTCTAACCATATTTTAAACCCGCACCTTTTTGCGCGGGCTAGCAAAATTACTTTATCTGGAATTTCGTCCATCTATGCGCACTTTGTTGTGCGCATTAACAATTTGTGGTGGATGTTAAGAGATTGTTCGCTTTGCTCACCACACGTAAGACACACACTGCGTTACACTTGTGCGTGTCAACTATCGTGTCGAACCCGGGGTTCTCGTCCGAACATCCCGGGCCACAAATAAAAACACACCCGACGGGGTGTTTTTATTTGTGGTGGATGTTAAGGGATTGTTCGCTTTGCTCACCACACGTAAGACACACACTGCGTTACACTTGTGCGTGTCAACTATCGTGTCGAACCCGGGGGTTCTCGTCCGAACATCCCGGGCCACAAATAAAAACACACCCGACGGGGTGTTTTTATTTGTGGTGGATGTTAAGGGACTCGAACCCCTGACCCTCTGCGTGTAAAGCAGATGCTCTAGCCAACTGAGCTAAACATCCGAATACGGCAATCATATTTTATATTTTTATGATTGTCCAGTAAAAAACTACCCAATTTGCGGCATAGGCATACCCGCTGTTGCATCAGCCATAACATCATCAATCAATGTGTCCGCTTTTGCTTTGGCATCGCGCAGCGCCGACAAAACCGCGCTTTCAACCGCCGGCGCACCCTGGGCCAACAATGCCGGATTTATTGTTACCGAATTTATATCGTATTTTCCAGACATATCAACAATGCACGCACCACCGGTCGCAAGACCTTTGACATGCATGCCCGCCAATTTTTCCTGGGCTTCGGCAACTTTGGTCTGTAACTCGCCTGCCTGGGCCATCAAAGATTCCATATCCATTTTGTTTCCTTTTTATTTTACGCGTATCAACAACATTTGTAAAACCTGTTTTGGAACCTCATACATCTTGGCCCAAAAATCGGTAAACTCCAATGTTGAAATAGTGTTATTCGCATTATGCAATGCCTCTGTTGTGGTATCAAAACTGTGTTTATCATCGGTCAGCCACAGTTGCAACCTTTTATGACCCGATGGAGCTGTATCATATTTGTAAATCACTAAAGAGTATTTTCCTGTTTCTCTATTACGTTCAATTGCTGGGACAAATTTTTCGTCCACAAATTTTCTATATTCTGGGATTTCTTGCACAGGGCACCCCAAATAGTATGCCCAAAAGACATCCGTCCACTTACTTCTATCTCCCGGGATTATTTTCATCTTGTTTCATTTTTTGGGATAAAATTCCGGTCGTATGACCGGAATTTTTATTTTTCTTCCTTTGGTTCTTCGGCTGTTTCAGGCTCTTCCTTTTTAACCTCTTTACCGGTCTTTTGGTCAATACCAACCATTGAAAAGCGTGTTTTACCGCGTTTATCGACACCTGTATATTTCACATAAACCTCATCACCTTCTTTTAGGTTCGCATCTTCGATTTTCTTCAAATGCTTGCCGGTGATTTCAGAAATGTGAACCATCGCCTCGAACCCGCTAAGTATACGGACAAAAATACCAAAATCTTTGACCCCGGTCACAGTCCCATGATAGATTACACCAACCTCAGGTTCTGCAACAATTTCTTTTATCTTGGAAATCGCGGCATCTGCGTCTTCTTTTGTTACCGCAAGAATCTTAACCGTGCCGTTATCTTCCAAGTCAATCGTCGTGTTTGTATCACGCGTAATCGCCTGAATCACAACACCGCCCTTGCCGATAACATCGCGAATCTTTTCAGGATTTATTGTTATCGTGTAAAGTTGCGGCGCATATTGCGAAACATGGTCGCGTGGATTTTTGATTGCGTCCGTAATCTTACCAAGTATGTGCATACGGCCGTCCTTTGCCTGGGCCAATGCGCGTTCCATAATTTCAAATGTGATAGATGTAATTTTGATATCCATCTGAAGCGCAGTAACACCACGGTCGGTTCCAGTTACCTTGAAATCCATATCCCCAAGGTGATCTTCATCGCCCAAGATATCAGTCAAAATTGCGTAATCATCACCTTCTTTGATAAGTCCCATCGCAATACCGGCGACCGGGCGTTTCATCGGAACACCGCCGTCCATCATGGCAAGTGTCGCACCGCATGTTGTCGCCATAGACGATGACCCGTTTGATTCCAAAATATCGGAACAGATACGAATCACATAATCAAAGTCTTTGCGAGACGGCACCATTGGATGAACCGCGCGCCACGCAAGGTTTCCATGACCGATTTCGCGACGACCCGGGGCCTTTAATCCCTTGGCTTCGCCGACCGAAAATCCAGGAAAGTTATAATTCAATATAAATTCACGTTCTTCATCACCGTTCAGTGTTTCAAGTGGTAACGCATCCTTGCCGCCACCAAGTGTCAATGACACCAACGCCTGGGTTTCACCACGCGTAAACAGCGCCGAACCATGGGCACGTGGCAACACCCCCAATTCGATTTCAATCGGGCGAACGGTCTTTGTGTCGCGGCCATCGATACGCGGCTTGCCCGCCAAGATGTTCGAACGCATAATGCGCGCCGTGATATTTTCAACGATTTCGTCCGCAAATGATTCAAGCGTTGATGTCGCAACAACCGTATCCGGGAACATTTCCGGAATCAGTGTCTTTGCCTGCGCATGAATATCGCCCAGTGTTTCAAGGCGAACCAGTTTTTCCTTAATCCCAAGTGCCTTTTCTATTTCCGGCGCAAATTGTTCAAAACGCTTTTCCATTTCTATATATTCCGGTGTTTTTTCCGGAATTGCCCAGCGTTCTTTGCCCGCGCGTGCCACCAAGTCATTGATTGCCTTGATAACGGTTTGTTGCGCATCGAATCCGAACTTTACGGCACCAAGCGTTGTCGCTTCATCCAATTCACCAATCTCAGATTCAACCATCAAAACGCCGTCCTTGGTCGCCGCAACAACCAAATCCATTTCGGAATTTTCAACATCTTTGGACGATGGGTTCAAAATGTATTTACCATTTCTATATCCGACACGCGCCGCACCAATTGGCCCTGCGAACGGAACGCCAGACAGTGCCAATGCCGCACTGGACGCAATCATCGCCAAAATATCAGGCTGATTTTTGCGGTCGTATGAAAACACCTGGGCAACAACCTGAACCTTGTTCTTAAATGTTTCCGGGAAAAGTGGGCGGATTGGACGGTCAATAAGACGCGCAACCAATGTTTCGCCCATGCTGGCCTTGCCTTCACGGCGGTCACGCGACCCCGGAATACGACCGGCGGACGCAAATTTTTCTTGGTAATCAACGGTCAGCGGAAAGAAATCTTGACCTTCGACCGCGGTCTTTTCCGCGCATACGGTCGCCAAGACCATCGTTTCACCCATCGTTGCCAAAACCGCACCATTTGCCTGCTTTGCAAGGCGGCCGGTTTCCAATTTTAATGTTTCATCACCATACGGTATTTCAACCACAACAGGGTTGTTTAATTTTTTTTCTGACATAATTTTTCTCCATATTTATCAGTTTATTTTTTACTTCGCGAAGAAAAATTATTCGTTATTGCATTCCGGGCGCAAAATGCAAAAATGAACAATTCTTTCCCCGCCGGGTGCGATTATACGATATTTTTATAGTTTTGCAAATAAATTGTGATGGTGGTTACTTCTGTTTGCTTTCCCAGCGACTTTATGGTACAATTTACGGAGCAAAGATATAAAGGAGTTCAGTATGCCACTAACACAACAAGATTTTAAAGCCGCAACTTTGGAATCGTTACGCGATATTTTATCAAAAGCCAGTGACGACGAAATAAAAGAAACAGGTGATAACTATCTGAAGAAGTTGTCAGTTTATTCTGGTCCTGTTCAGGTTTTTCGTGTTGAAAAACAAGCCATGCGGTGGGCATTTGGCGAAGGACGTGCCCCTGATAAATATACCCTGTATATTGATGATGAAGAAGTCGATTTGGGTTATAGTGTGGCAGAAAAACTTTATGAAGAGATCCGGCAAGAAAAGTGGAATCGTGAGAAAGCGGCTTACGAGGCTGCAAAAAACACCAAAGAGGCCGAACACCAAAAAGGCATAATTCTATTTTTGGAACATTTTGAACCATTGGGGCAACAATTTGTGTTACCTTTAAACAGATATGATTTTAGAGATGTTATCTTGACGCATTTGCAAAAAATTATGAAGAACCCAAAGAACAAGTTACAAGAAAGTGGCAACCGTTATGCGCGTTACCTTTCGGTTAGGTCAAAAGGAAATCCGATTTTTTATGTTCAAAAACAAGCGATGCGGTCTCTTAGTGGCGATAGACCCGCGCCGGATGAATACACATTGTATATAAACGGTCAGCCATTTGAAGAATTGATGTATGGCCAAGCGAAAAATCTTTATGAAGAGATGGATAAAGAAAGGTGGGATCGTAAACTTGCCGCACAAAAGACGGAGAAAGATGCGCAAACCGAACAATATCAAAGTGATGTATTGGGATTTTTGGGACGTTTTTCACGTCAGTAAATTGATGCGGTTTTAGATGTAAAAAAAACGGTCGGCGGATGCCGACCGGATTTTTTATTTACGCAGACCCAATTTTTTAATAAGTTCTTCGTATTTTTCAGGATTGCGCTTTTTGATATACGCAAGTAATTTCTTGCGACGATTCACCATCAACAACAAACCACGTTTGGAATGTTCGTCTTTGTGGTTATTCTTCATATGTTCCGTCAAGTTGCGAATGCGTTCGGTTAAAACCGCAACCTGAGATTCCACAGAACCCCCGTTATCCTTATCACTTGTCTTAAAAGTGTTTATGATTTCAGTTTTTTTTGCTTTGGTTATGGACATTGTTTTTTCCTTTATCTTAAATTGTTCTTTTTGGACGCAAAACATTGGATTCAACCGTTCCGATTCCAATAAACTTTTCATCAGAATAGACGCGGTATGTTCCGTTTGCGGCCGCCATATCAATAAACCCGCCATTTCTATACAAACGACAAGATTTACCGTCCAGATTCAAAACCGGAATGTCCCCCAGTCCCGAATCCACCGGCATCAGATATTTTCCGATGTCGCCACCATTATTAAACAAATTTTCCAAGAAATCAAGTGTTACCGCGTTTTTTATTGCAAAAACACCCGATTGTGTGCGGCGAATCATACTAACCGTTGCGACCGTGCCACACGCGCGGGCGATATCACGCGCCACACTGCGCACATACGTTCCGGGCGCGCAACGCATACGGAAATTCCAATCTTTTCCATCAGTACCCATCAATTCAAGTTCATAAATATCGACTTCCCGTGCCGGAATTTCCACGGGCTTTCCTGCGCGCGCCAATTCATATGCACGAACGCCAGAAATATGAACAGCACTGTAAACGGGGGGAATTTGGCAGATATGCCCGATGAATTTCGGCAGTGCCGCACGAACGGCGGATTCATCGGGAACAACATCCGTGCGCGCAATTTCAGTGCCAGTTATGTCAAGAGTATCAGTTTCAAACCCGAACTGTACAGTAAACAGATATTCTTTGGTTCTGTCACAAAAATCTTCGATAAACGGTATCATTTTTGTTGCGTTTCCAATCGCGACCGGTAACACCCCAGATGCCATTGGGTCCAGTGTGCCGATATGTCCGTTCTTTTTCGTGCCAAAGATTTTTGCGGTGCGCACGGCGGCGGTCTTTGAGAAAACACCTGATTCTTTGTCCAAGATTATAAACCCGTCCATATTCGCCCCACTATTCAAACAGCGACAGTTGCGGTTTTTCCGGCGAATGCACCATCGGCGCGCCCGATTTTTTGGCGCATTTAACCGGTGATACCTGTGATGGCCCGGGTGCGCCCTGCTCCAGCCCCGCCAAAACACTTTCCGCACGCGCAACCACCGATTCCGGCATACCGGCCATTTTTGCAACATGAATTCCATACGAACGACTTGCCACGCCCGGAATTATGCGATGCATAAAGACAATTTCATTATTGTGTTCACGCACATCGATAGTAAGGCATGAAACATTTTCTAATTCACCGCCATTTGATGCCACGCGCGCGGTTAATTCGTGATAATGTGTTGCAAATAATGTTCGTGCACACAGTGTGTCCAGGTATTCTAATACAGCCTGGGCAATGGCCATCCCGTCGTATGTTGCGGTGCCACGACCGATTTCGTCAAAGATTATAAATGAATGTGGCGTTGCGCGTCGCAATATATTCGCAGTTTCGCCCATTTCCACCATAAATGTCGATTGCCCCGCGGCCAAATTGTCCGATGCGCCAACGCGACTAAATAACTGGTCACAAATGCCGATTTTCGCGCGCGCAGCCGGCACAAACGAACCCATGTGCGCAAGTACCACCAGTAAAGCATTTTGACGCAAATAGGTGGACTTGCCCGCCATATTCGGCCCAGTCAGCAGTGCGACCGATTGTTCATTCAAATTGCAATCGTTTTTAACAAAACTATTTCCATGTTCGCGCAATGCGCTTTCGATTACCGGATGGCGGCCGCCAACAATTTCAAATTCATTTCCGTTTGTGATTTCCGGACGCGTCCATTCCCACTCTGTTGCGCAATTCGCCAATGTGCACCACACGTCCAAATCCGCAAACACGTCCGCCGCCGCCAAGATATCATCGGCCACGGCGCGAATTTCCGAAATAAGTTTTTCGATTAAATTAGATTCTATGGCCGCGGCCTTGTCCGTTGCGGAACGAATATCGTTATCCAATTCCACAAGGCGTGGTGTCGTGAACCGCACATTGCCAACCAAAGTTTGTCGATGTATAAATCCAGATTCCGGTTGCATAAGTGGTGTTGCCTTGGCGGACGGGACCTCTATGAAATACCCGATAACATTGTTGAATTTTATTTTTAGTGTGTTTATGCCCGTCTGGGTTGCGTATTCCGCCTGCATCGCGGCAACGGTTTCCTGGGCCCCGTGCGATAATTTTCGCATATTATCAAGTGCCGCATCAAAACCGTCACGAATCACACCGCCGTCACGAAAAAACGTCGGCAAATCATCAACCAATGCCGACCGCAGACGCAACGCCAATTCATCGTGGGTGCGAATATTTTCTGTGCGTGCGGCAAGTCCGGCACTAAGCCGTGTTCCAATCATTTTAAGGTTTGGAATTTCAATCAAAAAATCGCACACATGTCGCATATCGCGCGGCGCGCCGCGACCCGCCATCAACCGCGACAGCGCGCGTCCAACATCCGGCACACGCGACAGTGCATTCGCGACAATCGTGCGACAATCGGGATTCAAAACCATGTGTTCAATGTGCCCCTGGCGATTTTTTATTTCCACCGCGTCCGCCGAAAGATTACGCAAATACGCGCGCAATTTTCGCCCGCCCGCCGCAGTTTTAGTATTATCCAACACGTCCAGCAAGCACCGCCCACCATCGTTCAGTGCGGAATCAATTTCCAAACTTTTCCAAGTTGCAGAATCGACCAAAAGTTGCGCACCGGCATTAAATTTATACGGCGCACGGAAAGTCAGCGCCGCGCCACGTTGCGTATTAAACAAATACGCGGCCAGCAATCCAATAGCAACATTTTCTTGGCGTTCTTCGGCGCGCGTGCCCGAAAAGACCGCACCAATAATCGTATCTATATCCCCGCGGCGATAAATTTTATCGAACACCGGTGTTGATTTGAACATATCGCGAATATGCAAAACCGTTTCATATTCCGCGTCCGATGCCGGATAAATAATTTCCGCCGGTGAAATCCGAACCAAGTCATCGATAACATCATCCGTGCGCCCGACAAAGAATTCGCCTGTTGAAATATCGCACCCCGCAAAGTCAAAACTTTCATGCGCCACACGCACAATCGCGACCAAGAAATTTGCGGACTTTGGCGACAACAAATTTTCATCGGTAAGTGTTCCCGGCGTTAAAACACGCGTAATTTTGCGTTCGATAAATTTATGCCCGCGCTCTTTGGCCTGGGCCGGGGTTTCCATTTGCTCAACCAGCGCAAGTTTATACCCCATCCGCACCAGGCGCCCAAAATAACTTTCCGCCGCATGCCATGGAATACCACACATCGGAATATCCGCACCGTCGCCGTCCGTTCCGCGCGATGTGAGAACAAGTCCCAATTTCGCGCTTATTGTTTTTGCGTCTTCGAAAAAAGATTCGTAAAAATCGCCAAGCCGGAACATAAGCAACGCATCGGGATTTTCGGACTTAAAATCCACATATTGTTGCATTACGGGTGTTAGTTTACTTTTGTCGGCCATCGCCAAATCCGTTATTCGTTCGGGCTTGTAATTTTAAGTGTTTCGATTTTTAATTCGGCCTCTTTCAATAACTGTTCACAATAGGCCTTTAACTTTATACCCTGTTCGTATGCGGCGACCGAATCCGCAAGTGGCATTTCGCCCGATTCCATTTTCTTGACCAATTCGGTAAGTTGTTTGTACGCGTCTTCAAATGTCAATTTATCCGTATCCATTTATAAACCCTTTGTTATACGGGTCAAAGATACAAAATAAAAATTCAACATTCCACAAAAAAAACGAATTTAGTGTTAGTGTAAGTGGATAGTGTTAGTCCCCACTTCGCCGAGGCTTCGTGGGGCAAGGGTTAGTGGAATGGTGCAAATGTGACCGTTTATATTTTTCATTGCAACTTCGTTTTTGTTTGACTATAATACTTACTGCAATGGCGATTTGCCATTGTGGGATTCAAAAGCCCGTAAGTCTCAGCGTGTTGCAAAACAACATTATCTCCAACAACAGGTTGGAGTCCACCGAATATATTGAATAAGGCGGTCAATACTCGCTGAGATATTGCTTTTGAAACTCCAACCGTTTGTATTTTTACAAATGGTTTTTTATTTTTTAACCAAAAGGAAAAACTATGTTTGGAACAATGATTACAAATAACTCTATACCACAAACAGCGATAAAAGTACTGTATCAATATTACGAGCAATCTGAAGAACCTATGAGTGTTGGTGAAATATATTTATTGCTGCGGTTGGTTTTATCAAAAATGTCAGACCAACTGGAAAAAATGGGGTTCGATATAGAAAAAGAATTGGCCGAAACCCTAACGCCAGTTCCAAATGCCACCGATATTGGTCAATAAAAAAACACCCATGCGGGTGTTTTTTTATTTCTTTTTATTTAATCTTTGATACTCGCTTATAAAAAGAATATTTTGTTGTTGCGCCTCATCAAAATCTTTCAAAATTTTTCCTATACTATCCTGTTTTATCTGTGACGCGGTTTTGTTTTCTTTTATGTAATATTCACTGCTACCCCACCACCTTGACAAAGACACAATATCACCACGTTGCACCTCGTCTAGGTTCCTATCCGTCCTGTCTTGTGTAATATAGATTGTCTTCCACACAGGACTCCAAAGTTTAATATGACGATAATGTTTGTCGGTTGTCACACTGTAAACAACCGCGTCTTGTTGTTCATTTTCTATAAAATCCTTTACCTTTTTACCGTCCGGCGTTTGGTAATATTGTTCAAGGTCTTCTTTGGTCATAATACACCTTTTTACTTCGTTGTTTTTGCAGGCGCAATAACAATTGACTTGGTTCGTTCGTCTGGTTTGGAACGACTTTCCAAGGTTCCACGGTCGCCAATCAATTCCACAACGTGTTCAAACAACGCCGGCACAGAATCACGCCCGATGGCCAGAACCCGCCGATTGCCCTTGGTCATAACAGATATTTTTACTTTGTCGCCGCCGTCCAAGAACTCAAAAACCTTGCGCAATTTGATTTGTAAATCGTTTTCTTCGATAAAAGGTTTTATCCAAACCTCTTTCATTTCGGTGATTTTTTGCTTTTTCTTTGCCTCGGATGCGCGTTTTTTCTGTTCATACTTGTATTTGCCAAAGTCCATTATCTTTACGACCGGGGGCACCGAGTTAGCATTTAACTCCACCAAATCCATTCCGGCATCCATCGCCATTTGCAGTGCCTGCGCGGTCGGCATAACGCCCATATTTTGGCCGTCTGCGCCGATAACCTGAACAGATTTTGCGATTATTCTATTGTTTGTGCGTGGCCCCATGTCACGCCGTTCACGATTGTTTTGCGGTTTAATTGTACGCTCCTTTTAAACTGTTATGCGCGAATTATACACGATTTTACATAGTTTTCAACAATTTTTGCACATTTTGTAGCACCGTCCAGACATCTTGTTTCGCCGCGGTTTTAAGAATTAAATAATTCGGATGGTAAATCGAAAACACGCGCGCCCCGCCCGGCCCCGCCGTTTCCGCGCCGTGCCCCCGCATTAAATCAACACCTGCGATTTCCGCCGCCGCAAGTGTCCCAAGCGTTATTATCACCCGCGGTTCAAGCAATTCAATCAACCGATTCAAAAACGGCCGCCCCAGGTCCAGTTCCAATCGTGACGGCGTCCGCCCCCCCGGCGTGCGCCAAAATAGAATCGGCGAAATCGAAACATTTTCGCGTGACATACCGATTGCGCCAATCATTTTATCAAACAATTCGCCCGCCGGCCCGGATAAAATGCGTCCTGTGGCATCGTCTTCACTGGACGGGATATCGGTAATAACCAAGACGCCGTTCGGATTTGGCGCGATATGTGGCACAACCACGTTCGACACGCCCGCGCGCAGGGGGTGATTAAATTCATCAATCATACGGGTTAAAACGGCGGTTGTTGTCGGCCTTTCCGCCATCGCGCGCACCGTTTCAATCGACATGGTCGATACCGGCGATATGGGCGGCACAACATTATTCGAAACAGTACGCACGCGCGGCGTTGCCGGTGCAGATTCGGCAACAAATCCGACCGTTTCATCGGTCAGTTCCCACTTTACGCCCGCCATAACTAAATCCCGCAAAAAATCATTATTCATCGTTGTTGTTCCTTTTGGTTCAAGTTCCCCTCCTGCGGAGGGGTGGCCGAAGGCCGGGGTGGTCTTTCAGATTCCAGAAATCTTATATTTATAAAAGACCACCTCCCCCTTCGGGGACTCCTCCACAGGAGGAGAACTTCATTCTCGTCCACACCATACCATGATTTTTTTCATATTTTGTTTGTCCCTTTTAATTGTGCTTGATTTTATAATTGTTTTCATATACACTATACTATGAGCAACATAAACTCAAGGGAGTATTTTCATGAAAATAAAAAACTTTGCTTTATTGGCGGGCGCGGCCGGGTTGCTGGCGGCGTGCGGTGGTTCGACCGTGGTTGAACCGGAATCAATCGAAAACCAACGCGTTTTCTTTGCGTTTAACTCTTCGGAAATTTCCGATGCGGCGCATGATAACTTGCTTGGTCAGGCGGCATACCTTAAATCACACGATGATGTGAAGGTTCAAATTGCCGGTAACTGCGACGAACGCGGTTCAACGGAATACAACTTGGCATTGGGTGCACGTCGTGCAAACGCCGCGAAACAAGTCATTGTGAACGAAGGCGTTAACGCGAAACGTATCTCTACCATTTCTTATGGTAAAGAACGCCCGTTGGTCAAGGGAACTGGCGAAAAGGTTTGGAAATTTAACCGTAACGCCACAACGACCGTTAAATAATAACAAAAACGCCCGTTTGGGCGTTTTTTAGTGGTTAGTGCAAGTGATTAGTGTTAGTGCGGGCGCGTTCGCGCCCGTGTTTTGTTACTATCTTAAAAATATTGCATTCGACCGTATTGTGTGATATAATTGGGGCAAAGTTTAGTGTCGATCTGCACAATTTTGTTCAGATTGTTCTTAAGCTCCAACCTGTGACTTTAGTAAATAAAAAGGGATTGCGAAATGTCTTTCTATACTGATTGGTATGAATACGATTATGAAATAGATCATAATAAAGAAAAGGTTATAAAAGAATTGGAAAAATTACCGGAATTGATGCAAAAAGATACAAACATTGATAGACCATATGATTCCGATATTGGGGTTATGCTTCACGGGTTGCAGGAAGTTTATGATGAGTATAAACCCAATTATGTTGTTGCGCGTTCCATAGCGGTTATATTGAAGAAATTATATGATTTAGCCAAAACGAGAGAACAATACGCCAGGGCGTTAAACGCAAATTTTTCTAATTATTTGGAACTGGCCTTGTCCGTACTCGGAAATACATCTAAAACCTTATTCGACATAAAAAAATACGGGGAAGCACTCCAACAAAATAAAGTTGGATTTTATGCGGCTCACAATCTTCTTAATATATTAAACATAAAAAATCTTATGACCGGCGGTTGGAATACGGAATATAGCCTGTATGCTATGCGCGCAATAATTAACAGTAACGGCGGCATAAACACTTTTGGCGAAAGCGTATTGGATATATTTGAAATGCTTTCTGAGTGCAATTTTGCAGCGTTAAATAAAGAAATTGGTATGCAGGACGGTGGAAATTATGACATTATCATTCGACTTATTTACCAAATGATGAACACTGTCTTAGAAGCCCGACCTTACACAGTTTCACGTATAAAAAGGCAAAAAAGAAGATTAGACGAAGTAAATGGGTTATCAAATGCATTGGCAGAAGCGTTGCGAGAAGAAAAAGAAAGTGGCTTAGGACTGATAGATTTCTTTAGAGACAGTCTTAAACTTGAACAAAATATAGAGCGATCTGAACGAGCGATCCAACTAAAACAAATGCAACATGGTGGTCGTCAATAAAAATCTTACACCGGCGATTGCCGGTGTTTTTGTACTAACCACTGATCACTAGCACTAACCACTTTTGTCAACCACGCCGGCTTTTTTGATATTTTTATGCGTTTCGGCCGGCAATTTTGTCAACAATTTCATTTAATTGGTTGCGCGTGTCAAAGTTTATTGTTATCACGCCCGCGCCACCGCGCCGTTCGGTGATTTTAACCGTGGCGGATAATGCGCGCCCTGCCCTTTGCGTCAGTTCTTTAACGGTTTTGGTGTCCATTGTTTTATTTGTAAATTTGCGGTTTTTGCCGGAACGCGCCACATTTTTCATACGTTTTTCGGTATCCGCAACTGACAATTTTTGCTCAATAATCTCACGCGCGACCTTTTCGGGGTCTTCGGCAACGGTGATTGCGCGCGCGTGCGATGCGGAAAGTGCGCCCTGCTCTACCATTTTCTTGACCGATGCCGGCAAACCGTTCAATCGCACCAAATTCCGGATATAACTTTCGGATTTTCCAATCAAATGCGACACGTCCGCCATGCTGTATTCGCATTTATTCATAAGATTCACGTACGCCGCGGCCTCCTCTATCGGATTCAGGTTTTCGCGTTGCACGTTTTCAATCAGTGCGATTTCCATCGCGTTGTTGTCCGCCAAATTCTTTACCAACGCCGGAATTTCGGTCAATCCCGCCATTTTACTTGCGCGATAGCGGCGTTCGCCCGCGACAATTTCATACATATA
>JAGCDW010000015.1 GCA_017650945.1 Alphaproteobacteria bacterium
AAACTGCCACTCGCGCCCCTGTTGATAAGTTTAGTATGAAACCTATGCTCTAAATTCCGAATCATTTGCGACAGATTGGAATTTTTGATACCATTTTCACCCGCGGCGATTTGAATACTACCCTTATCAACAACCTCTTTCAGTGCCAGTAATTCTTTCAATAAAATTATTTTTGTTTTTAGTGTCGACATACAATGTATCCTACACAACCAAATGCCTTTGTAAACAAAAATATTTTATTGATGACAAATACACTTTATAAAATCTTCGATAGTTTTTCCGGTAGAGTTCAATATCTTTGCAATACTGTTTGTCGAAGGCCACCTTGGTTGCCCATATTTCGACCAACGCTTGCTCTTGTTAAAAGTTGTTGCATCTAATCCTGAAAATCTCGCCAATCCGGAACAGGACATGTTATGCTGAAAAGCGAAATTATCAATTGCTTGCCATATATCTTGATGAGTCATGGTAATCTCCTTTTGTTTGTTAACCATGTCCACATTATATTCATTCCTGGGAAAATTTAGGTTATCCTATTTTTATGCATCAGATACCCCAAAAGGGGCATCTAAAAACGAATTTTTTTATATAAATCACCTAAAAACAAATGGATATTAGCAATTATTACGTTGTTTTTGATTATGCAAAAAACCACGAACCACAAAACACACCGCACCCCTTGATTTTCCTAGGGTTTTTATCTTTTTTTATCGGGGAAAATTTTTTATAATAGGAAAAAATATCACCCATAAAAAAATCATATTTTTGATATAAAAAACACCCATCACCGAATCGGTTTTATCAAAATCACTTGCGATTTTACCGACCGAATCGTAGAATCATTGCAAAGATAACGGGGGTCAAAAATGCAAGACACAAATAGCATAATAGCGAACGAAAAAATAGATACGCATAAACTTTCACGCGCAAAAAAAATCATTACTGAATTATATAACGAATTGCCTGACTATATTGCACGCGGGCATGGACCTTTCTTGGCGGCAATTTACGATGCGGACGGCAATTTAATTACCAAAACCGCAAACAGCGTAATTACCGACACTTGCAGCCACAACCATGCCGAAATGAACGCTATACGCGCCGCCGAAGAAAAACTGCGCACATACGATTTATCATCACACAACCTATCTTTATACGTGACGGCGGAACCATGCATAATGTGTTTGGGCGGAATAATGTGGTCTGGAATTCGGGCGGTATTTTTCGGTGTTCCGTCCAGAGCCGTCGAATCGATAACCGGATTCGACGAAGGTTTTAAACCTGATTGGACGGACGAATTCAAACGCCGGAATATAACCGTATACGGCAATATCGAACCCGAACGCGGCGAATCAGTCCTGCGCGATTACATGACCCAAAACCGAATCGTTTATAAACCGAAAAGAGATTGATTTTATCCCACCAACACATACGACATTTCTATCAGTTTTTTGACATTACCCGCCGGCACAGTCCCGTTCAGCAATACCGACACCCAATTATTTTTATTCATATGATACGCCGGAAAAATCCCCGGCACCCCTAAAAAGAATTCCACATTATCGGTTTTAACATTTATCACATCAACCGCACCATCACCAGAAAGTTGAAACTTTTCGCGCGAAATTTTCATAATTATTGCGAACCACTTTTCATTATCGCCGCGCCGAAACACGCAAAAATCCGGATACCGCCGCCACAAGTATTCCGGATTCACACTATATTTTTTATTTATGAAATTTATGATATCTTGTCGCCCCATGATTATTTTTTCCGCGACGGGACACAATCACCATCGCCTTCCTTTGGACAGCACGCAAAGTTCAAATGTTCAACTTGCTTAAACACTTCCCCATCACAGCACCCATATTGATTCGGTTTTTCGCCATCATCACACAAACCTTTTTCGCGGTTTTCCTTTATCTGCGCCTGACGTGCGGCCTCAGCCGCGGCTTCTTCTGCGGCTATTTCTTCTGGTGTTTTTTCGGGCACCGGGGGTTCAGTTGAAATTTCCACCTCTGGAACTGTAACGTCCATAACCGGATTTACATTTTTATAGTTATGCACCGGACGGCGCGCGGCACGTGGCGCACATTGATTACGTTGCCGCGACAGCATATATTCCAAATCGACCTTTAATTCCGGATAAGATTTAACATCTGCGCGCAATTCTGCAACACGAATATTTATTTCATCACAAGACAATCGATCCGCAACCATTCGCGGCGCAGGCACTTCAACAATATCCGTGTCTGCGTTTTCACCCTGCTCTTCTTCGACGGCAACTGTTACTTGGTCAGACAATTCTTCATCAATCAAGTCATCAACATCATCAAACACTTCGTATTCTTGGTATTCAACAACATCGGTATCTTCGGAATAAGAATCATCATCGGCATATACCGGCACCAACACCCAAACCGCCAAAGCCGCAAAAATCCCAATTGTCTTGATATTCATCACGTGAATCCTTTTTTATTCTTCTATAACCTTTTGTAATTCCAATATGAAATCGATTCCCGGGTCAAGCATTTTTTCAACCTTGTCCAAATACCGACGCGCTTCATTTTTCATACGCAATTTTTTATAGGTGTTTATCGTAGAACGAACTTCCCGTGGATTCACATCACTTGCATTTATACGCACGCCATCGGCAATTTGTAATTCGTCCAAAGCGTTTTGACGATACTGTTCAATGTTTTCTTCGCATCCGTCTTCGGCCATCTTAGAATAAACTTCGGCATTATTAAGATGGCACTCGGACACATATTGATAATTATCGCAATTGTATATTATCCGACGATTCAAAGCATTTTCGATTTCACGGCATGGACGTTCCATCGATTCGTTATTAGTCTTATCAAACCCGGTTAACGCATTCAAATAAATACTTTCATTTGCCGCCATATCAGAAAAATATCCACGATTTTCCCAACAACCCGTGTCCATCAAACGCTTATAAATCAAAAGATTCATTTGGTGTAACCCGATTGCATTTGGACTTTTATCATCGATACTTTTCACAAGACGACTTTTTAAAACTTTTTCATTTATCTGGCACGGTTCTTGGGGTTCAGGATCAGCAATTTCTTCAACGATTTGTTCTTTTACTTCTTTAACTTCGGCCTTTACGCCAGAATCCGCCGTACACGCGACTTTATGCCCCAACGGATAAAGCCCCGTCATAACACCGCAACCAAATATACCAAAAAGCAAAACCCACGCCCAAAACTTTTGCTTGCGCGAACAGATATAGCAATTTTCACAATTTGTATTTTTTACGTCTTTCATTTTTCTCTCTCCTTTTTTTAGTTTATTATTTTTTATTTAACTATTCCATTTTTGATTGTTATACGCCGGTCTGCACGATTAGCGAGTGACATATCATGCGTAACGAATAACATCGCCATTTTATTTTTGCGCACCAAATCCAACAGTAATTCAAAAACCGCAATCGCATGATTCGGATCCAAACTGCCCGTCGGTTCATCCGCCAATAAAATATCAGGGTTATTGGCCAACGCCCGCGCGACCGCAGTCCGTTGCTGCTCCCCACCTGACATTTGCCCCGGCAAGTGCGATGCCCGATGTGCAACATTTGCCGCCTTTAACAAATTTTTTGCACGTGCCACCGCAACATCTGTATCAACACCATTAGCAAGCATCGGTAACATAACATTTTCAAGCGCAGTGAAATCCGACAACAAATTATGCCGCTGGTACACAAATCCAAGTTTCCGCCGGCGCATCATCGTTCGCATTTCATCACTCATTTTATGCACCGGTGTTCCCGACACAATAATACTGCCACCCGATGGCTTATCCAATAATCCGACACACTGCAACAAAGTTGACTTACCACTGCCCGATGGCCCGACAAGTGCGACAATTTCACCACGATGCAAATCAAATCCGCCACCGGTCAGAATATGCAACGGCTGGCCCCCTTCGATAAAGGTCTTTTTTATATCACGCACCGAAAGGACGACTTCGCCCTTTTTCACCTTTGATAAAGAATTCAGTATCGATGCCATTTTTTTCTCTATTCGTTTCTCAACACCTCTACCGGGTCTGTGTTCGCCGCTTTCCACGCCGGATATATTGTTGCCAAGAACGCCAGTGCAATTGCAATCAGTGCGATTCCAAGTACACTTGCAAATTCCACACGCGATGGCAATTCCGACAAATAATACAATTCCGCCGGAAACAAATCACGCCCGGTTGCCCACTGAAAGAACCGCCGTATTGGTTCGATATAGATTGCGACAACTACACCCAACGCCGTTCCGAACACAGCACCAATAACCCCAATACTTGTTCCCGACAAAATAAATATACGCATCATCGAACGCCGCGACACACCAAATGTCCGCAACACCGCGATATCTTTGGATTTATCCTTTACCAACATGACAAGCGACGAAACTATGTTAAACGCTGCGACAATAACAATCAACATCAAAATTAGAAACATAACATTTGATTCGACCTGCAACGCACCGACAAAGCCGCGATTTAAATCACGCCAATCACGAACAATATAACCATCGGGCAACACATCAATCAATGCATCGCGCACAGTATCTGTATCATCTGGATTATTTAAAAACAAATCGATATGCGTCACCGCATCGCCCAGGTTCAGATATTTCTGTGCGGTTGTAAGGGGCATAAATATATAACCCGAATCATATTCATACATTCCCATAAAGAAAGAGGTTTGCACTGGATACGACATAATTCGCGGCATAGTTCCAAACGGTGTCGGCGTTGCGTTGTCTGCGGACACCAGTGAAACACTTTCGCCCATATGCACGCCCAAATTTCGCGAAAGCGTTGACCCAATTATCAATTCGCCATCACGAATATCTGCTAAATCGCGACCATACATACGCACACCGCTTTTGGTCTTGGTCATCAAATCATTCATACGAATTCCGCGCACCATCGCACCAGAATTTTTTCCATTTGCGGTAACCATGACCTGACCTTCGGCAATTGGAACTATCGCATTTACTCCACGCGCGACCGTTTTATTTTCCATCATTTTTTCGGCCAAGAAATCATAGTCCGCAATCGCACCATCTTGATGATAAACAACAACATGCCCGTTCATACCAACAATCCGCGCAAGCAATGTATCATGAAAACCACCCATCACAGACATCACAACAATAAGCGTTGCAACACCCAACATAATACCAATCAACGAAACCCACGACACCACAGAACCAAAGCCGCGTCGCTTTGCCGCCAGATATCTAAATGCAATTTTTCGTTCTAATTTTGTAAACATATTATTTATTCCTTTAACCAATCGCGCAAAGCATCACCAACCAACGGCGCATCATCGGGGACATCTGCGGGGTTCACAATAGAAACTATTCGTGGCGACATAAACACAACCAATTCTGCGAACGGACTTATCAGTGTTTCCGGCGTTGTTACAAAAGAATGTGTCGGAATTCCAACAATCACATAGTTATCCCCAACACTGGACGGAATTGTAAATGAAGAAAGTTCGCCATTACTTGTCCGCAAAACGATTTTCGCATCGATTTTATCTTTGCCGCCAAAATCGCCATACTTTGCAGTTGCGCCAACAATCAAATCCGTTTCCAACCTTTCTTCCTTGCCACACTGTCCAATATCGAATCGCGATTGCCAACCATCAGGTACGACAAAGTGTCCCTGGGATATCAAAACCACATTTGCCTGTTGCGATAAAAATTCTTGCAGTGTTTTAGTATTCACCTCTGGTCCAACAACCAGCGCGCGCCCAACGACACCAGGTATCGACATTTTAATATTCTTTTCACCAAACGCCGGCAACATGTTCATCCAAACGATTGGATTATCAGTTCGCGGATAAACACGATACACATCCATATCCCACGCCATAACATATTTTTTTGACGCAATATCAGAAATAATCCGCGCCACTTCGCGTTCCGTTTGATAATTACCTTCAAATATCACCGTATTATCAGCCCAATCAACAATCACATTTCGCACATCGGCACCATGCATAGCATCTAAAATAGCCATCACAATATCTTCATCTTTTGGCATTTTAATAAGCCACTTTCCGCGATTAAACAGTTTCAGTTCACCAAGTTTCGCATCATACGAATAATATGACCGCCCAAGATGAGTAATCAAATCCACCGCATCCGCAAGATTTCCACCAACAATCGACCCAGATATCCGTTCATAAATTTTTTCTTGCTCTATGACAGCAATGTCGGTTCCAGCCAACAATTTATCCAAAGTATCTCGCACGCCCTGCTTTCTGAAATCATAATTAGACACCGTCAAATCTGGCAACGGGTCGCCAACATTTAAACGCACAATTTCAATCTTTTCATCCGGCACCACAGAAACAACAGATTGCGAATCCCAATTCACCGTACACCGCCGCGGTAATTCAACGGAAAACCGACGTGCTGTATCAGTGGTAAGGGCCGCTTTTTTTGGAAAAATAGGCACAGAATTATCATCTATGACCAAATTATCGATAACTTGAACAGTGTTGTATTCAACCTCTTCTATATCATATGGGTCAGTTACCTGCATACAACCAGCCAACATGATTCCAACACACATTAAAATAAAATATTTCAATTTTTTCATATCGTACCCTTTATATATTCATCGCACGTTCAAATTCTTCCAAAGACATTTCGTATATCGGCTTTTGTGATGCCGTAACCCACTCTTTCACACCGACCAATTGTTTTTTAAACAAATCAATAACAGAAACGACATCCGGCGCAACATCTTTTTTTGACTTTAGCAAACGTTCACCATATTCCACAACAAATTCCAACACATCGGCGGCGAAAAATCGCCCAACATATTTTTCCATTGGAATTCCGCCCTTTGCGACACATATCGCAGACATGGTCTTGGCCATTTGATTATAAAAGTTTGCCAACTTTATAAAATTCTGAACAGTCGTTGCCATCTCTTTTCTCCCGATACATTTTTTTGCATTATAAAAACTATTGCCACAAAAACGCAATTAAATTATAATGCTAAATATGAAAATATTAAAAGTAATTTTATTACTTGGTTTATGTGCCTGCGCATCCCCCAATGGGGGCAGTATTGATGACGCAACAATTCTGAATTGGGAAAACGAATCGGTTACAATGGAACAATTTGTTCGCGACCACAAGGCTTGTTTGGGCATAACAAAACCATCGTACCTGCCCCGTTCACGCATTGCAAAACTACTTTCACCAAATCAGACTGTTCGTATGCCGGATTGGGACGGACTTTGGGTAACATTCCAATCGAACGAATATCGTGATGTGGGTCAACGCGCATTACTTTCGGTACCACGTAACACAACATCTCGTTCGGTTGGCTCGTACCGCAAGTGTATGTTTCGGCGCGGTTATTTACTCCGGGCCACATAAAGAAAGTGTTAGTGTAAGTGGCTAGTGATTATCGGGGAATTTCTAAAATCTTTTTGTAATTACTGATTTATTTCAAAAAACATCTATCACTAACACTAACCACTAACACTTCCCACTAAAATATGTTATAATATCCACCATGAAAAAGAATCTCTGGTTTTGGCTATATTTTATTGCCGCTATTTTGCTTGCCATATATTTTGCGACACGCATAGTTATGGCATTTATGGGATACGGCCCAACGGCGATGGTGCGCCACATATCCATATCTGCGGACACAAATGATAAAGACCTTACGCCGATTATCGCGGCGGCTGGCATTGCACCTGGCACACATTCGCACGCAATAAAACTTGAACTTGTAAATGCACGAATCGAACAAACCCCTGGAATCAAGGAATCCGCTGTACGCAGATTACCAAACGGCAATTTATCTATACGCGTAAACCTTTACCATGCCGTTGCTGAACGCACTGATGGCGTATATTACTATCCGATTTCTGCAAACGGCAAGGATGTTAAAACACCATCCGAAACACGTGGTGCGGGGACTGTTGTTTTTCGTGGAAAAATTCCAAACGACATCGGTGAAATAACCAAGGCCGCAAACAACCTTATCGGCAACCTTGATTACCTTGAATGGATTGACGACCGCCGCTGGAATTTAATAACGCTTGGCGGAATTACGATTATGTTACCCGAAAACGACCCAATATCCGCGATTGGTAACGTTGTTGTATTGGATAAAAAATATAACATATTATCAAAGGATTTAAAAGTAATCGATATGCGCGACAACACAAGAATTTTGGTTAAATAAGATGAGAATGATTGATTCTTGTTTTTTGTGTCTTGATATCGGCACATGCGGTGTCCGTGGAGTGGCACATCGTGTTCGCAACGCGATGATTGATAAATCTGCATACTATTCTGTTGACGATTTTGATACAGTTTTCGCATTAAAATCAGTGGCTGATGAACTTGAAAGACAACTTGGTACACACTTTGATACTGCATATATAACTGGAAATTTTGGGACGGGGTTTTTCAACATATCTACGAAAGAAACTCAATGGTCCAACGAGCATAAGATTACAATTTCGGACATCAAATCACAAATTTCACAAATTGATGCACCTGATGATTTTTACCCGATGCACATTATACCATTACGTTACGACACAGGGAAAAATCGAAATATTCTAACCCCGCTTGGACAAATCGACACACGACTTGTATCAACTGTTTCCGCGCTGTTTTTTGAAAACGACCGCATGCAAAAAATATTAAGTCTTTTACGGCAATCGCATATCCAAGCATCGGCATTTTATGCCCCACAATTTCTTTATGCGAATGTATTAAGACCCAAAAAAACAAATGCGATGTTCATAGATTTTGGCGCCGAACATACAATCGCATCAATTTGGACGGACCGTGGCCCAGTTTGGTATGACGGACACTTTATTGGTGGAAATGATTTAACATCAGAAATATCGACAAAACTTGATATAAAATTTTCCGAAGCCGAAAGAATAAAACGTAATGTTGCGAATCTTTATTCGAACGAAATGGCACGTTTCAGTCCAGCCGATAGTGCGTATGCTTTTTCATGCGCAGATGTAAATGAAATAGTTGTTCCGTTTTTTTATAACCTTATCGAGCAAATAAAAAATGATTCGGCACGATACATAGAAAAATACCAACCAACAGAGATAATTATAACCGGCGGTGGTGCAGGATTAAATGGAATTATTGAATTATTATCTCAAACATTTGACATTGAAATAAAACAAACCGGCCCCGATACAAATGTCCGCTCGCTTGCAAAATATATATGGGAATCAGCGCGTCCATATCGGCGCGCATATATTGCGCGTTTAAAAAAATGGCAACGAATTACGAATAAAATCTTTGGTACATTTCATCACAAAAAAACAAATAAAAAACATCCAACATCTGTTCCGATTATGCCGAGCACACTTTGTTTTGACATGTCGCGCCCCGAAACATACACAATGTTTCGCGCAGGCGGAATATCCGCAATACATGTGGATATTATGGACGGACTTTACGTTGATAAAATTGCTGGCGGCATTGAAGAACTACGTAAAATACGCGCCATGTGGCCAGGACATTTACACGTTCATTTAATGACAGATGCGCCATCTGCATGGGCAACCGATGCGATAAACGCCGGTGCTGATACGGTAATACTTTCAACAAACACGGTTGGTCTGCGCCGCGCGGTACAAATTGTGCGCACCGCGGGCAAACGTGTTGGAATCGCGTTAAACCCCGAATCTTCCGTGTCTTTATTAAAAACGATTTTACGCGATATTGATGAAATTATGGTAATGGGCGTTGCGCCTGGTGCGGCGGGTCAAAAGTTTAATATGAATGTATTAAACAAAATATCTGTACTTGCCAGTGTTCGAAAAAAATATGGACTTAAATTTACAATATCTGTTGATGGTGGAATAAACCCTGAAACTGCGCGACTCTGTTGGGGTGCCGGTGCAGACTTGTTGGTCAGTGGTTCTTACCTTGCGCACGCCCCTGATTTTCCACTTGCCGTTCTATCACTATTACCATCAAATAAAAATATTTAATCAGCAACTTCTATTTTTCGTCCATCTTGGAATTCACTTATATATATATGTAAAGTATCAGGTGGTAATAAATCCCGCGCAATATCCGGCCATTCAATCAAAGTAATATCATTTTGTATCGCATGTAAAAGCCCAATTTCAACCAATTCAGACGCATCAACAACACGATACAAATCAAAGTGTGATATTTTATTTTTTCCGTTTTCATACGATTGCACAATTGTAAATGTCGGACTTGGCACAACAGTATCGGCCCCACAAAGTGTTTGAATTATTGTCCTTGCAATTTCTGATTTTCCAACACCCAAATCACCGTGCAAAGCAACCGTTACCGGGGCACACAGTTTTTTTGCAAAATCCGCTGCCCAACTATGCGTTTCTTTTATATTTTTAGTTATATATGTTTTCATTTTTTACTCCAATAATAACAAATCGTCTTCCATTCTTCGAATAGCATCACGAATTTCGGCTGCTGTTTCAAAGTCCAAATTTTCCGCCGCATCGCGCATTTTTTTATTTAATTTCTTTATTTCACGTTGCAAAGTTTCCGCATCCCATACACCGTCTTTGTTATAAACAAACCTGCGTTTTTTATCGGTCTTTTCCTTAGCATCTGTAACATTATCAAACACAGCCTTGGACACAGTTTTCGGCACGATTCCATGTTCAGCGTTATACGCCATTTGTTTTTCGCGGCGCCGATTCGTTTCATTTAACGCCGCCTGCATAGATTCGGTCATAACATCTGCATAAAGTATCACACGCCCATTTGCATTTCGCGCCGCTCGGCCTATGGTCTGAATAAGCGAACGCGTTGACCGCAAGAACCCTTCTTTATCCGCATCCATAATTGCAACCAATTCACATTCGGGAACATCCAAACCTTCACGCAATAAATTTATTCCGACCAAAACATCAAACTTGCCCATACGCAAATCACGCAGCAATTCAATGCGTTCCAATGTTTCAATATCACTGTGCAGATATCGCGCCCGCACACCGTTTTCAACGAAATAATCTGTCAATTGTTCCGCCATTTTCTTAGTAAGCGTTGTTACTAACACACGCCCCTTTACAGATTTTACCTCTGCCAACAAATCATCAACTTGATTTTTTATCGGTCGCACAATACATTCCGGGTCAAGTAAACCTGTTGGTCTTATCACCTGCTCTGCTACAATTCCATTTGCCTGTTTCATTTCCCATTCTGCAGGCGTTGCAGAAACAAAAATTGTCTGTGGTCGCATCGCATTCCACTCATCAAAAGTAAGCGGACGATTATCTATACATGATGGCAACCGAAAACCATATTGCGAAAGTGTTTCTTTACGCGCCCTATCACCACGGGACATCGCGGCGATTTGCGGCACAGTTACATGACTTTCATCAATAAACAAAATCGCATCTTTCGGCAAGTACTCAAACAATGTCGGTGGTGGCTGCCCAGGTGTACGCCCAGATAAATACCTCGAATAGTTTTCAATTCCGCGACACGTTCCTGTTGATTCCATCATTTCAATATCCATATTCACGCGTTCGCGCAAACGCTGTTCTTCTATATATTTCATATTGTCATGAAAGTATTGAAGTCGTTCATTCAAATCCGCACGAATATTGCCGATAGCTTGCAATATCGACGGCATAGGTGTCGCGTAGTGTGTATTCGGATAAACCGCGATTCTATCAATTTTTCGCAACTTCGCCCCGGTTAAAACATCGAATTCCCAAAATTCTTCAATTTCATCACCCCAAAAAGAAATTTTCCACCCAATGTCTTGACTGTGTGATGGAAATATATCAAGCGTATCGCCACGCACACGAAAATTACCACGTTCAAAGCCGACATCATTTCTTTTATATTGTATATTTACCAATTCGCGCATTACATCCGCGATTCCCATAATATCACCAACATGTAAAACGACCTTCATACTTGAATATTGTTCCGGCGTTCCAAGTCCATATATCGACGACACCGAAGACACAACTATAACATCACGCTCTTCCAACATTGCGCGCGTTGCACTGTGCCGCATACGGTCCAGTTGGTCATTTATTGATGCGTCTTTATCAATGTACGTATCAGTTGTGGGCAAATACGCCTCTGGCTGATAATAATCATAGTATGAAACAAAATATTCCACATGATTATGCGGGAAAAAAGATTTCATTTCCGTGAACAATTGTGCTGCAAGAATCTTATTCGGCGCCATAAGCAACGCTGGCCGCCCAAGTTCCGCAATAACGTTTGCCATTGTAAAAGTTTTTCCCGACCCTGTAACCCCAAGCAAGACTTGGGACCGCCGACCATCTTTGATACCGTTCACCAAATCAGAAATAGCCGCTGGTTGGTCCCCCATCGGTTTGTAATCACTTTCAAGATTAAAAATTTTTTTGTTCACAGCCAAAGTATAATAAATTATAATGAAAAAACAAGAGGACCGAGAGAATGTCAATCAAACCCAGACATAAACGTGGATTATTTTGGATAATCTTAACATTAATTGCCATTGTTATGGCGGGGTTGCTGGTTGCGCCAGTATTTATGAATTTAAATGACATCAGGCCAAAACTTGAAACAGCAATCGCCACACAAACAGGCATAGATGTTGAAATAAACGGCGATGTAACTTTTGGAATTGTTGGCAAAACGACCCTTGTCGCGCACGATGTTTCGACACCATTTGGTAACATAAGCGAAATTTCCGTACAAATACCGTTTCAAGATTTATTTGACATACAAAACGCAAGCCTTACAGGAACGATGTCAATATCTGGGGCACAAATTAAAATAGATTCACTTGCACCATTTATGAAAGACTACAATATTACGGTCAAAAATTCTGTTATAACATTCCTCGGTAAAAATTATAACATCGTTGACGGCGTATTTAGCGATGGAATATTCAACGGACTTATACGTACGAAACAGCATAAATATAATATTGAATTTAATGACAAAAATTTCACAATCACGAACAAGAATATTGACTTAAAAATTATTGGCGAACTCTATCCATCGGGTGGCGCATTCGGCACATTAACAATCGATACAGACAAAATAAACACTTGGTTTGAATTTTCTGAACCCAAGATAAATAAACGCGTAAAGCTATCAACAGATTTTGTATGGGATGGCGAATACGGATTTAAATTCGATAATATTGTTGCGAATCATGTTGTTGGCGATATAGAACTAAGTCCGAACGGTTGGCGCACAATCGATTTGACATCGAACAACATAAGTTTTGATTTTTCTTTTCTTGCGCGTTCAACGAAATTATTACGCAACACAAATTTAAATATAGATTTCTATGGCGATTTAACATTTGAAAACAATAAATTTGAACATTTAAAAATCAAAGCTATCGGCACCGAAGATTATATTCAAATAGATAAAATTATTGCGGACGACACAACATTTACTGGTGGAATAATAGATGCAAACGGTGCACATGATATAATGATAAAAACAAACATAGATGGTAAAGATACTGAGTGTCTTTTTTCCGGAACACCTGAAAAATGGGAATGCAGTAAATTTAAATACGGAAACATTTATGGATTTATAAAAAGTGATAACAATCGGATAACCGCAGAGATAAAATCAAATGACACAATCGATTCAAGTGGCATTTCATCATACATTGCAAAACTTGATGGCCGGCCGGCGAACATAAAATTCACATTTGCAAACGTTGGCGGCACGTACACATCAAACGGCAAAAAATCGAATACAGAATACGAATACATATATAACCAGACACTTAGTTCTTTGAACCCGAATTTGCGTATATTACCTGGAACTATGCTAAACGAACCCGGCAACATAGTTTGGAACGGCGATGCCGTAACGTTTATACCGAATTCAAATGCATGGTCGTTGATTGTCCAAAACAACTCATTTTATTTAACAGGAACAAACATAAAAGATTGGATTCCAAAATTCGATTTAAAATTCTTGCGCGGTCTTGAATACATCGCATCTGGGTCATACAACGAACGTGGCGATATATCAAACCTGACCATAAAAATTGCAGGACACGTATTTATTGGTTCGGTCGATGCAAATGGCATAACGTTAAAAACTGATACACTTACACTTGATGATTTTCTGAATCATGAATTTTTTGACCATTACGAAGAAATGGAATTTTTAACGAACGCCCCTATCGTATCACTGTTTGACATCGGAAAAAATTTATATCTTTCTGCAAACACACTTGTGTATGAAAACAACGCATACAAAAATTTCGTGTATTCATTAAAGTCCGGCACACAAACATTTTCTATAACTGACCGCGCGCGCGGAAATCTGCTTGCCACAATTATCAAAGAACATTCAAATTACGATATATTTATTCAGTTAAATAATTTTGTAATCAACGGCGCATTGCTAACGAAAAACTTTCCGTTAAATATAATGAATACGACCGTAACAGCCGAATTGGCACTGAACACATCTGGCCATATTGCGCATGACATTTGGTATAACTTGACGGGTGATGTAGATTTAACATTTGACGGCGGATACATTGATGGCATCGGCCTTGATGCATTCTATATCGCATACGATGATTTAACACGATTGAATATCGAAGACCGCCTTATGACGGCACTTGAATCCGGTGTTACAAAAATCAAAAATATGCGCATAATCGGCAAATATGACCACGGAGAATTTTCAACAACAGTACCGATGGAAATATCGATGCGCCACGCAGACGCAATCGGAAAGATGAATGTAATAAACGGCGCAATGACCACCGAATTGAATATCACAATGCGTGGCACAGCCCCCGACCCAGTAACCGTATCTGTTGCAATCGCACCAAACGGCCGCCGTGGATATTCAATGGGCGAAATGATTCGATATTTTGACCCCGCATACATGCGCGAATTTATAAAAACACATGAAAAATTTTAATGCGACACACTATTCACTAGTTTAGAATACGATTGTTGTCTTTCACGAATCGCATGCAAAAGCGCATCCGCATATAAATCCGCCCCATATCCAGGCATTTTTACGGCTTCTATAAGTTTGCACATTTCAATTGTGCGCCGCCCACTTCGTGTATCATAAATGCTTCGGCGCGCATCGCAGCCCAATCCATACCTAATTTCATTTGTACGCGACAGTTCATAATTTCCGAATTCGGTATGTCTATATACCATTTTCGCATAATTATACATAAAAGACCCATCATATTGAACTCTGTTCCCACAATAACGGTTTACAGCCCAGATTTCATATTCACGCTTACTATCCCACGGTCTATCTCCCGAAATATAATAAGCATATCTGTGTCTCAACCCTTCATACTGTGCAAAAACAGTATCCAAATCATCTGAATCAAACTTTGGTAATATTTCAGCGATGCGTTCTTGCATAAAATCGACCTCACCCCGTAATGCCTGAACAGCGTCACGATACTCTTTATTTCCTACCACGGATTCAAAAAGTGCATCCTGTTTCGCGCGCTCATTCAAATTAACCAATATTTGAAATAACGTTATCAGCATAATTTGTTGCGCCTTGGCTACGGGTAATTTTTTAAAACCATCTCTGTCCAAGTCACCCTTCAGCTTCCAAATCTTCGAACCAATCGGCTGTGTCACCCCCAAATCATAATTTTTTTTATTCGGGCCAAAATCCCCACATACACCGATTCGATTATAGACCATATGAATACCTGTATCACCACACAATAACTGCTGATTGTCAGACATAAACACACACCTTTGTTCTTGGTTAAATTAATACTTATGTTTCTACACAGTTACCACAATTTTGCCGAATGTCAACAAAAATCGCCCGCAAACGCGGGCGACAAGTTCCCCTCCTGTGGAGGGGTGGCCAAACGGCCGCCGCGGATATTCAATGGGCGAAATCATACGATACTTTGACCCCGCCTATATGCGCGAATTCATACGAACACATGATAAGTTTTAACGTGATTCTTGCAACTTGCGATATTCACCAATGCACCGCAAAACCGCGTTGCCATACAAATTAAACGCCGGCGCACAAACATATTGATTGCCCATTTTACGCACCGCTTTAATCAAATCACAAATATCATAAACGCGTTGAAAGTCCGGATTTTTTACATCAAAAATACTGTCACGCGCATCATATTGTGGATGCGTATGCCGACACAACATTTTTCCAAAGTCCACAAACAAAAGCGGATTTTCACCCCCATCGTGTTTTATGTAAAAATCTTGAAAGATTACACTATATTTATTTGATAAATCTTGTTTATTCCAACTATGTGGTGTAAGAAACCGATTAGTATTACTATCATAATTATACTCTTCATTATCATCGCAATAATGATTATAACCATACCCGCGCCAACTTAAATTCCGCAACTCCTTGTACAGAGCCTTATGTGCATCTGGATATCTGTCTTCTTTTCCTTTATTTTTAACCGAATACGAATGTTCCGACATAATATCCAGTTTATCCAAGTTCTCTAAAATCGACCCCAAATGCAGATTCATATACATGGCATCATCCCGTAAATAATACCCCAATTTTTCGGATAAACGAACATCGCTTTGGTCAGAACAATATTCACAAAGCCCGTACAAAATACCAGCTAAAGTTATCAACATAATTTGTTGTGCCTGTTCCTTGGTCATTTTTGCACTGCGATTCAGGCTGTCATTCAGCACCACAATACGCTTACCGACACCTTGATACGGTAACATTTCTTTATCCTGCGCCAAACCCGTCTGCATATCTTCCGGCACCCAAACATCTTTCCTTATAGTATTTTCAAGTTCATAAGTATTATTGTGTTTTATTCTTTTTGTCGTCCAAAGCATTTTTTATTTCCTTTTTTTATTTACGCTTTGCAAAAACATACCACAAAACTCCACAATGTCAAGAAACCGCCCGCATTTCTGCGGGCGACTCACACTAACACTTACACTAATCACTAATTCTTCTTTCTCACCTGAATATGCACTTCACGCAGTTGCTGTTCGGTCACTTCGCGCGGCGCACCCAACATCAAATCTTGGCCGCGTTGGTTCGTCGGGAACAGCACGACTTCACGCAAATTGTTCGTTCCCAAAATAATCGAAACCAGTCGGTCAATACCGAACGCACAACCACCATGTGGTGGCGCACCATATTGAAACGCGGCATACATACCACCGAACTTTTCTTTCACGACCTCTGGCCCATAGCCCGCAATCGCAAAGGCCCGTACCATCGTTTCGGGGTTATAGTTGCGCAATCCCCCACTGCAAATTTCGGCACCATTCAGAACCATATCGAACTGATTCGCCTTTATTTTCAATGGGTCGCCGTCCAGTTCGCCCTTTGGCAAACTAAACGGATTATGGCCAAAGTCAATCGCACCTGTTTCTTCGTTCAATTCATACATTGGGAAATCTTCTATCCAACAGAATTTGAATTCATGCGGATTTATCAATCCCAAATCTTCGCCAAGTTTGATACGCAACTTGCCCGCCGCCTTGGCCGCATTTTCCGCCGTATCACACACAAAGAACAGCGATGAATTATCACCGGCGATTTCGTGCAATTTTTCGATTCGTTCCGCATCAAGTTTCTTCGCAACCGGCCCCTTGGCTTCATCCGCAAATACGATATAACCCAATCCACCAAGACCAAGTTCTTTGACCGCGTATTCGCCAAGTTTATCGAACCAAGACCGCGGTTTGTCGGCACTGTTCGGCGCAGGAATCGCACGCACCACACTGCCGTTTTCAATCGCGTTCGCAAAGATTCCAAAATCTGACCCGCGGAAAATTTCCGTTACATCTGAAATAATAATCGGGTTGCGCAAATCGGGTTTATCCGAACCATATTTTAACATCGCCTCGTCAAACGGGATATGCGGAATGTTTGGGTCAATAATCGCATCCGGCACAAAAGTTTTAATAAGTTCTGGCATAACCTCGTTCCCGACCGCCTGAATATCGCGCAGGTCCACAAACGACATTTCCAAATCTAATTGATAAAATTCAAGCAATCTGTCTGCGCGCAAATCTTCATCACGGAAACAAGGCGCAATCTGGAAATAGCGGTCAAACCCTGCAATCTGAATCAATTGCTTAAATTGCTGTGGCGCCTGGGGCAACGCATAGAACATACCATGATGATTACGACTTGGCACGATATAGTCGCGCGCGCCTTCGGGACTGGACACCGTCAGAATCGGCGTTTGGAATTCTGAAAACCCCAAATCCCACATTTTATCGCGCAAGAATTTCATAATACGATTGCGCGTCAAAATATTATTGTGCAAACTGTCGCGCCGCAAATCGATATAGCGATACTTTAACCGCAGATCTTCGGACACCGTATCATCATCGCCAAACACTTGGAATGGCAACACATCCGCGTTAGTCAAAACTTTCCAAGATTCCACACTTATTTCAATTTCACCGGTTGGAATTTTTTCATTTATTTGCGATTCATCACGCGCAACGACTTTACCCGTCACCTGTAAAACCGATTCCGGCCGCACACGTTCCAAATCGTCATTTCCGCCATCAAGGACAATTTGCGTAATTCCATAATTATCGCGCAGGTCGATAAACAGCAACGACCCATGGTCGCGTTTCCGATGAACCCAACCCGACAGCGTAACGGTTTCACCAACATTTTTCGCGGACAATTCCCCGCAAGTATGTGTTCTGTATTTTGATTTAAGTGATAACATTTCTGTTCCTTTTTGGTTTATCCCCCGAAGCCATTATCCACCACCAACCTAACGCCGATGGATTGGCGAAGGGGGATGGGCGACAAAAAACAGATTGAATTTTGGCACCCATTGGTTAAACAAATTTTTCTTTCGGGGCGCATATTTGGCTATGCGCGGTGCCACCCGAATTTATCACTTTTTTGTTTTTGAATCTGGCTCCGTGGTTGTTGGTCACATCACCGCCAAACGCAAAACTTTCCTGTATTTTATATTGAAAATCTCATTTTTGCAAGTTTTTAACAAATCTCTGTTATCGCATAACTAAAACACGACGCAACGATTTCCAGAGCACCGTCATCCCGGCGAAGGCCGGGATCCAGTGCGAACATATGTGAGCACTTGCGTCGCAGACAATCGTTCATCATTATCCCCTGCGGGGCAAGTTTTTGCATTCGCAAAAACTGGGCACCGCGCGTCCGCGGTGTGACGCATCTCTGGAATAAGTTGTCATCGAATTTAGTAACTTCTACAACAAGATAACGGTATTTTGGAATTTTAAGCGTCCTATTTTGAAAGTGCATTAACACCTATTCTTTTTTTCTTTTCAATGACCGAACATTTATGCTAAAATTCGACTGATGGTGGATGTTCCGTCATCGGGGTGTCAAGACCTCTTTTAGACAGTGTCGGCGTAACCTGCGCCGACAGAAAACTCCAACCTTTATCGGTTGGAGGGTTGTGAATATATTGAATAAACACACAATTTCTGTCTAAATTGTCTTGAACCTCCAACCACCTAAGAAAGAAAAAGGTGGTTTTTAAAATTGTAAAAAGGAGGTTTTATGTTTAAAAAAATATTTTTTGCGTTACTTGCGACATTGACGATAAAGATTGCCGTTGCCGACACGTGCCTTAGCAATCAAATGACATTGCCGGACGGTTCGTGCGTTGATGCAAAATTTTCCGTAACAACCACCAGTGATATGCCGGATAACACAACATTTAAATTTTACCTTTCGGCCCAAGGAACATTTTACATTGATTGGGGCGAAGGCAACAATACACCCGCCGAAATTATACCGCACGATAACACAACCGAAACACTTTATTCACACACATACACAACCGGTGGCGAAAAAATAATTCGATTCGGTGGCGTCGCAACAAAGTATAAAAGCGGTTATAATAACACCATACGTTTCGGATACACTAGCACCGCGGATGATTCCACACCCCAATTTATTTCGGCAATCAATGGTTCATTGGGCGAAATGTTTCCAACATTAGACACCACGTACAATAATATACCGGGTTTTTCCCATGCATTTGCACGCACCAAAATAGCAACGGTTCCCGAAACATTATTTTCCGGAATTCATGACTCAACCCCATATATGTTTCAAGCCACATTTTCCTATTCAAGCATCTCTACAATTCCCGCAAACCTTTTTCGTGATATAACCGAACCAGCCCAGGGACTTTTTAACTCAACATTTATAGCAACAACATCATTACACACAATTCCATCAACATTATTCCACAATGTTCATGGTTCCGCAAACAACATGTTCCAAAATACATTTAGGCAATCTGGTTTAACATCAATTCCCCCTGAATTATTCCAAACAATTACCGGTTCAGCAACTAACCTTTTTGATGCAACATTTTTGGGCTGTCGAATAACATCAATTCCTGACAACCTTTTTCCCGGTATCACAAATGTGGGAACAAGGCAATTTGGTAACACTTTTTCTAGCAATTCATTGTTAACCGGATATATTCCGCCATCACTTTTTTCCGGATTAAACAACAGTGGTTTAGACACAACAAACCTTATGCAAAATATATTCGCCAGTTGCCCTAACCTTGCCACCACATGCCCACCTGGGACGGTTCAATTTATAACCGGATACGAAGACTATTGGGGTGGCCATGTATCATGCGTTGAAGAAGATATGGTTTGCAATGCTGGACAATATTTACCGGCACATGGATACGAATGCACAACATGCCCACGCAATAACTATTGTCCTGGTGGCACATATCAATACAGCGAAAATCAAACATCCGGCCTTACGCAATGCCCGAACTCTTTACAGTCCCCAATCGGAATGTCATCGGCCAATCAATGCGGACGCGTTTTACACCTTGGCGATGATGTCGTTTACCTGCACAGCACAAAAAAGACCCAACACGCATTACACATCGACATGGACGGCGACGGCACAGCGGACTTTTTCGGCAACATGACAACAACCGAAACACCGATGTCTTATGGCACAACCAGGAAATTAAAAATATGGCTTAACAACACAACATATTTCGTCTATGACGACAGCGCTGAATTAAACGAATAACTGCAAAACAGATTGATTTGCATACCCATTCCGCTTGGGTGGCCCGCCACCCGAAGCGTCATGGACGCGAAGGGTGGTGCCCTAAGCAAGAATCGGACTTGCGACTCGTCCTTACCAAGGACGTGTTTTACCACTAGACTATTAGGGCAGCTCGCAAAATTACTAACCGATTATACGGTCCACCACGAAAAAATCAAGGAAAAAGCGCAAAATAACGGTACACTTAAAATTCCAAAGAATCGTCACACCGCGGACGCGCGGTGCCCAGTTTTTGCGAATGCAAAAACTTGCCCCGCAGGGATAATGTCTGCGACGCAGTCGCGGCATTTGCTACGCAAAGCCGGATGGGTCCCGGCCTTCGCCGGGATGACGTGATGCGTTTACCCCACCACCTTAACCCGCCCGGCCATATCAGTATCTGGCTTTGGTTTGGGCGCGACGGCGATTCCACCGAACGGCATTTGCGCCACCAGTGTCCACGCATCTGGCAATTCAAACATTTCTCGCACCATATTATCGATAACTGGATTATAGTGCTGCAAATTCGCGCCAATATTCATATCCGCGAACCCGACCCAAATTGCGAATTGCAACATTGCATTCGACTGCATAACCCAATCGTGAAAATTTTCAGCATATCCCGGATACGCCCGCCGTGTTTCTTCAACCGCCGCCGTATCATAGAAATAAAGAACCGTTCCATACGCCGCCGCAAACGAATCGATTTTATCACGCGAAAACCGCCCGCCGGTAAATTTCACCATTTCATCATAAACCGCATTCCAAAATTCTTCGTGCCGCGCACCCATAACAAGAACGACACGCTGACTCTTCATATTGAACGCGTCCGGCACATACTGCACGGCCACGCGCACAAAATCGGCAACCGCGTTTTCCGCAACCGGCAAAGTTTTATCCAATGAATAAACCGACCGGCGATTTTTAAGCATACTTATAAAGTCCATCATAAATTTCCCCTTAACGCCCTTAATTTTACCTTGTGTTCCGGCGACACGCGATAGGATTCTATGGCTTTTTGAATTGCGCGCGCCCGTGTACATGAATCGAGTCGTTCAAAATAGGGATAGACCAAATCAAAGTGCTTTGCGGCGGCGGTTGCAAAATACCACGCCCGCATCATATTTACATAATATTCGTCTGATTTTATACCCAAAACCATATCGGCATACTTTGTATCAAAATTCGCATTCATATAATACCGCATAAGGCAGAGCACCGCAAAACGCACCGTATAGACGTGTTTTGACCGCAACCATTTTTTGATACAAGGCAAAAGTTTATCGGTATTTTTTGCAAAAACTTTTGGCGACATTTGGTCGCACGTTGCCCAGTTATCAACGTACACCAAGAATTCGTCCACCGCACGCACCGCAGAATCAAAATCGCGAAACCCCGAAATTATAAATGCATGCAACTGATTTTCTTCAAAATATTTATGTGGCAATTTATGAATAAAATCTTTGTATACGCCGGATTTAGCCATATCGCGCGCCATTGCACGCAATACCGGTGTTCGCACACCAATAATTTTACCTTTATCAATATTCGGAATAAGTTTCGAATTAAAATCCCTGTATACGGCATCTGCCGCCGCATACAGGGAATCAACTATCATATTTTTATCAGGCATTATTTACCAATTTTCTTTAACCAAATATCAACTTTTTCGGAATAATCTTGTAAGGTTTCAACACCACGCATAGAAAAAGCATCAACAACCGTCGCGCCTGGTGCCATACGCTTTATTTCTTCAATTGAATTACCGACACCCGAACTGCCATAAGTAACAAACGGAACAATTGTTTTACCACTGAAATCATTATTCTCTAAGAAAGTATACATTATCATCGGCATTCCGCCCCACCAGTTAGGGAACCCCAAAAACACAGTGTCATAATCTGCCACATCCACACCAGTTTTTTCATACGCCGGGCGTGCATTTTCTTCTTGCTCTCGCTTTGCCACCTCAACAGTTTCTTCGTAGCTATCTGGATACGGAACAACCGGATTTATCCGCACAATATCGCCATCTACACGTTCATATATTGCCGTCGCCAAACGTTCGGTATTCCCAGACTGTGTAAAATACACGGTAAGGTTTTCCGCCCGCGCCATACCAACAAAAGCCAACATTACAAAACCAAGAATTTTCAAAACTTTCATTATTTTTCTCCTTTCCTTCCTTTTATGGATAATAACCGATTTTTATTTTTTTTCAATATGATAAATTTAATTTTTTTTCCACCTTTTAAGTGTAGGGAAAACCGCCGAACAATACGCACGCATTTCATCGCCGGTCATATTCGCCTGGGCGGCAAAAGGCACCATCATTTCGATATATTTTTCCATTGAAACATTATCAACAAATTCGCCGTTTTTATAACAGTAAACACAATAGTCCGAATTTTTCGAACCATCTTTGTTTGTTCCAAATAGCGTTTCATCGTTCATAGGCATCGCACAACTTTGACATATTTTTTGCATAAAACACTCCTTTCTTTTTTATTATGAATCGAAACAAAGTAAAAAACATCAATAAATTTCGCGACTATACCAAAATTGAAACCGGGTAAACCCGGTTTGAATTTTGGTAGCGGCGAAGGGATTCGGACCCCTGACCAAAGGATTATGATAAGTTTGAGATAGAAATTAAATAACGCAGATTCCTGCGGATTATAACGATTTTTTGACCCGTCAATTTGTTCTTTGTGTAGAGAATGTGTAGAACCGCGCATACAAAAATGCCATATGCGTTTATATCTAAACCAACCTGTATCCTATTTCCCACTAAAAACCAATTCCGCAGATTTTATAAATTGAGCGGGCCCAGGATTTTTATTGTATTATCCACAAACTTGTGCAATATTATTGCTATCAAAGGGATTGTATATGGCAACAGAATTAAAACCGATAAATGGCGAAATATTTTTATATAAAGATGACTATGGCACGGTCAAATTGAACGGTTTGATATATGGTGAATCTTTGTGGTTAACGGCACATGCTATAGCGGAATTGTTTAATGTTGATTATTCGAATATACTTAAACACATAAAAAATATTTATAATGATTCGGAATTGCCGGAAAACACGACTATGGCAAAATTTGCCACCGTCGTAAATCGTGGTTTTAGAGGGGAAGTAAACGAAGATTTACCTTATTACAATCTCGATATGATAATATCTGTTGGGTATCGTGTTAATTCAAAGCGGGCGACCCAGTTTCGCATTTGGGCAACAAAGGTCCTGCACGAATACATACAAAAGGGCTTTGCGCTGGATGATGAACGCTTAAAAATGGCAGGAAAACCATTTGGGGTTGATTATTTTCGTGAATTATTGGAACGTGTCCGGTCTATCAGGGCGTCAGAACGCCGTATTTATCAACAAATAACTGATATTTTTGCCGAATGCAGTATTGATTATGACCCGAATTCTGAAACCGCTTTCAACTTTTACGCGAATATACAGAACAAATTTCACTATGCAATACATGGACACACCGCTGCCGAAATTATCAAGGATCGTGCCAGTCTAGAAAAACCGCATATGGGCTTAACAAGCTGGAAAAATTCTCCAAACGGTCGCATATTAAAAACAGATGTATCCATCGCAAAGAATTATCTAAGTGAAAAAGAATTAAAAGACCTTGAACGCCTAGTGACAATGTTTTTTGACTATATCGAACACCAAATCGAAGACAAAAAAGCGTTTAATATGGCACAATTTGCAGAATCTGTGGATAAATTACTTACATTCAACGATTATAAAGTATTGCATGGCTTGGGCAGCATAAGTGCCGCCGATGCAAAACAATATGCTGAAGCAATATACGATGAATTTAACAAGACACAAAACATCGAAAGCGACTTTGACAGGATTGTAAAATTAACAAAAAAATAACCAGAACGAATCGGTTTTCTGGGCAAAAATAACCACTTTTAATAAAAATCGCTTAAAAATTCCGGCTTTCAAAGTGTTTTTACACAAAAAATCACAGATTTCTGCAACGAATCGGTAGCTACAAAGTGCTGTTATCGGGCTTTACAAAATTTCAAGCACAAAATGATATTTTTAACACATTTTAGACGTTGTTAACACATACAAAACACTATATATTGAATGGTAGAAATCGATATGTTCCACATATTGATTTAAGAAGTCCCACCGAAATTCACGGCACTGAAAATCGGTGGAAAAATAAATAATCGGAAAAGACCGACTACATATCGACTTGCTTATGAGTGTATCATAAAAAAATAAGATTTGTAATAAGTTTTTTCCGATGCCATAACTCAAGGAGTAAAAAATGGCAAACATCAAAGTAAAAAATGTACCCGGCACCGCCGGGGAAACACCCCCATATCCTTACCAAGATTACAGTTGGTTAAAATATTGGGAAAAAATGACTGGCGACACAGCAACTTTTTGTGCTAGATGCGGTTGCTTAAACTTGGCAAAACATGGTGGGCATGTGCAAAGATGTGACAATTTTTTTGATTCTAAAATATATATTGTTCCGCTTTGCGAAGAATGTAATAACCCAAATAACAAAGATGTGTTTGAGGTAGATTGCAAATTATGTCCAGTATCATAAAAAACCGGTCGTTCGACCGGTTTTTTATTTTATAGAATACTTAACAATTTTTGTATTTCCTTATCTGGGGATAGATTTTCTTGTATATATCCGCCTATATTTTCCAAAAAGTTCGTAACAGAATGGAATTTCTGACGTTCTGATAAATAAATATCTTGGGTTTCACCATAACCTTCCAAAATATGTTTTATATCTTCGCCATAGTAATAATGCATATCTCTTGCTGGTTCTGAGAAATGTGCAGCACCAAAATCTATTAAACCAGTAATCTTTTTGTGTTCTGTATCAAACATAAAATTACCAAAATGCATATCAGCATGCACTAAAACCAATTCAACAGGATAATGAGTAGAGAGATATTCATATCTTTCACGAACAGCATTTATTCGTTCAATATCTGATTGGTTGAAACATTGTTTAACTTCGTCAGAAAAGTATTCGTTAAACATAGCGATATTCTGTTTATAATCGCCCACAAATAACATTTTCTTATCGTCATTTATTTTGACAGAATGTAATTCGCGCATAATTTTGCCAATTTGTCGTAAAATATCTATCTGGGTATCTTTATCAAAACTGTTATGTAACTCTTTGGAATAAGTAATCCCTGGCAACAAACTTTCACCAAATATCCAACCACCATTGTTTATTTTACCGTCATACAGAATTTTAGGGATATTAAATGACAGATTATGGTTTATCAGTTTCAAAAGATATATTTCGTGTTCTGTATCTTTAAGGGCTTTTTCGCTTGTACCTGTAATTTTAAAAACAATGTTTTTATTGACTAAACAAGTTGCTGCCAAATTACCCTTTCCAAGAATAGAAAAATCTTGAATATCTAATTCAGGAAATGTTTTTTTGATAATTGCTAAATAATCATTCATATTCAAACCCATTAGAATTTTTTTGACATATAGATAATAACCTCGTCGTCATATTTTATATCTGTATAGTTTTCTAAATGTTCATCATTTCTCCATAAACCCGTGCCGTCTGGGACAAATCCATGTTTAACATACAATCTGAATGCAGAACCATAATTACTATTTACCCCAACACCCAAATAAACAGTATCAGCATATTTTTTTGATATATCTTCTGCAATATTCATTAACATATTACCAACACCATTCTTCTGATATTTCTCCAACACTCTCATATCAATAATTTCTGGCCAGCCTTTACCAGCAAATGCACCCCATTGTGAATCAAAATAGACATTGATATAACCAGCAGGATTACCTTTGTATTCAGCAACCAAGGAAACACATTTTCCGTCTGCTACGTCTTTCAATCTACGAAAATATCTAGCTGGTTGTTTGTCTAGCAACCCTTGTAAATGTTCTTCGTGGGATATTACTTCGGCATCAGATTCAACCAAATCTCTGATTAAAATATCGTTTTCATTGTAATAAATCATTATAAAAACCTTTGTTTTTCTTTTCGGCATTATATCATAAAACTGTCTAATTTACAACATATACACCGTGTAAACCGCCGTATAGTCGATGTGTAGAATTATGTAAAGATTGGACAGTTTTAACAAAATTCATGTTTTTTGGTTTTGATACTATGCGGCTCGGGATTGTTTCGCTGCGCTTCACTCCCTTGCAAAATTTGCCTGACGGCAAACTGGCGTTATCCCGCCTTTTTGCTGCGGGTCGAACCCCTTCATCGTGCTCCAAATCCCAATACCAAAAATTAAAACCAGGATAAACCCGGTTTGAATTTTTGGTAGCGGCGAAGGGATTCGGACCCCTGACCAAAGGATTATGATTCCTCTGCTCTACCACTGAGCTACGCCGCCATAACACCGCGCATTATAACAAACTTTTTCCCGATTGCAAGAATTTCGTGTGCGCGCGAAAACCGGACAAAAATCCTGACTTCATTTTCCCATTTGAACATTGACCCAAAATAGTGTATAATTGTTTGTCATGAAAAAAATTGCGATTATTTTACTTGCCACGACAATGACGGTTTTTTCGGCTTTTGCCACAACGACCCGCAATACCTTTACCGGATATTACAAGAATCAATTTTCCCTGTATATCGGCCAAGGTATCGACAGCGGATTTTTATTGCCACCACCGTTAAAGCCCGTTCCGTTTTATTTGTTCAATCTGCAATATTCGCAACCAACAACTTTTTTCAGTTTGCCGGCGCGCCAATCGCTTAGTATCGGACAAACACTTGGCTTCGGTTCAAAGTACGGATGGGACTGGGACAAATACACGATTCCAATGGTAATGCTTTCGGGCGATGTCCGGCTTTCGGAATACAAAAAACTTTATGTTGCGGCCGGTGCGGGTGTCGGTATGCAGGCACAACAAAACGAACGGCTTGGCGCAAAGTTGTTGTTTCAATTTAAAATAACTGCCGGATATCACATAAATAACAATTGGGCGATAGAGGCGTTTATGCACCACTTTTCAAACGGAAATACTGCGCCGGAGAATTATTCGTATGCATTCTATGGTCTTGGCATGACGTATAGTTTTTAGTGTATTCCCCTTCGCCGGCGAAGGGGGGGACCGGCGGAGCCGGTGGGGTAGTGGTACACTAACCATTAATATCACCACTCAATCGCATGGCCACCATGCGCAACAATATATTCATTTGCTTTGGAAAAATGACGACAGCCGAAAAATCCCCGATATGCCGAAAGCGGTGACGGATGCGCGCTTTTCAGAATCAAATTGCGCGATGCGTCCACAAATTCCGCCTTGCGTTGCGCATAAGACCCCCACAGCATATAAACCAAACCGTCGCGCGCGGATAATGCACGAATCACCGCATCGGTAAATTGCTCCCACCCGCGGCCTGCGTGCGATGCCGCCAAATGCGCCGCAACCGTAAGTGTGGAATTTAACAATAAAACACCCTGACGCGCCCACGATGTCAAATCGCCGTGCGTCACGCTTGGGCGACCCAAATCCGATTCGATTTCTTTATAAATATTGACAAGTGACGGCGGTGGCGTAATTCCGTCTGGCACAGAAAAACAAAGCCCGTGCGCCTGGCCCGGTTCATGATACGGGTCTTGACCAATAATCACAACACGCACAGAATCAAACGGACACAGGTTAAACGCATTAAAAATATTTTTTGCCGCCGGATAAATTTTTTTCCCCGCCATATATTCCCCACGCACAAAATCGGTCAATTTGATAAAATAATCTTTATCAAATTCATCCGCCAACACCCGTTTCCAAGATTCTTCTATTTTTACTTGCACCATTTACCACTTCCTTTTTTCTGAAATTGATTTATATGAGATTTATGCGCAGCGGCGGGCGAACGTAGTGTACAAACGCTACATGAGTGAGCCCGACCGCAAGCAGAAATCCATAGAAATCAATTTAAGCTGACATGCTTTCCAAAGAACGACATCAATATACCCCCGTGGCAATCCTGTTTCACGCACAAGGTGCGCAAACATATCATCGCACGCCGATTTTATTTCCGGGGTCAAATCATCTATACGGCGGATTCCGGCGTATAGCGCGCCCAAGCGCCGAATCCAAACATCATATTTTACAACATCTATTCCCAAATTCCGCCCAAGGTGATTTGCAGTTATTTTTCCAATATGCGGCAGTTGACCCAGGTATGCCAAACGCGATTCATCTGTCGCGCAATTATAAAAACCATCGCACAGCCCTGCCCTGTTTTCCCAGATTTTACAAATCGCACTTATTTTATTTTTATTATGAAACATTTGAAACAGCGCATCAAAATCCGCACCATTTTTATAGATATATTCCATTATATTTTTATGAATCCGCTTTGCGGTTTTTTGCGAAAACCCGCCCGCCAAAATCACATAGGCGCACATGGTCGCAAACTCATCTGCAGTAAACACGCGCGGCCGCGATAACATTTCACGAATTTCATCAAAAGATTGGGCGTCACTGTCTGCGCCCAAATCTTTTATTTTTTTCTCTAACCCAAAGAACCATTCCGCCGTGAACATTTACACATCCAAATTCGCATCCAGTGCGTTTTCAACGATAAAGTCGCGGCGCGGTTCAACAACATCACCCATCAACATAGAAACCACCGCATCGGCCTGCGAAGCATCATTCACCGTTACTTGGAACAGCGACCGATGATTCGGGTCCATTGTTGTTTCCCACAACTGTTCCGCGTTCATTTCACCAAGCCCCTTGTACCGTTGAATCTTTAACCCATTTTTCGCATATTCAAATGCGGTATTCAGCAAATTAAACGCACCCCAAATCTTTTGCGACTTTGATTTAACCGTAAGCACCGTCGGCGCCGAAAATGTTTCCATTAATTCTTCGCGTCCCGCCATGCGCCGCCAAGCATTGATTTCCGCAGAATTTAACTTTTCACGCGACAGCAAATAACTTTCCGTCACACTGCGCAGTGTCCGCGTAATCGTAATACCCGCTTCGTTTGCTTTCACTTGCCACCCACGTTCGAATTCTAATTCTTGGGCATCCAGCATTTTTGCCGCGTTTGCACAATTTTCCACCGATTCATTATCGAATACGCGGTTCAATGCTAATGCCTCTACGAACCGCAACGGCACGATATGATTAAGTGGTTGCAAAACATTTCGCATATCCAAAACCAAATCTAACAACCGTTTCAAATCCGCACCGGAAATCTGAGTTCCAGACGCAATTTGCACAACGCCATCGGTCGCCAATTGGTCCATCAAATAGTCATCCATTTCGCGTTGGTTCTGCAAATAAATCTGCTGTTTGCCGCGCGTTACGCCGTATAGCGGCGGTTTCGCGACATAGATATAACCGCGCTGTATCGCCTCTGGCATATGGCGATAGAAAAATGTCATAAGTAATGTTTGAATATGTTGTCCGTCAACATCAGCATCGGTCATAATAATAATTTTATGATAGCGCATTTTTTCGATATCGAAATCGTCTTTGCCGATACCCGCACCCATTGTCGTAATCAGCGCACCAATCGTATCAGACGACAGCATTCTGTCAAACCGCACGCGTTCAACATTCAAAATTTTTCCACGCAGCGGCAAAATCGCCTGGGTCTTTCTATCACGCCCCTGCTTTGCCGTACCACCAGCCGAATCCCCCTCAACAATAAATAATTCACACTTTGCCGGATCGCGTTCACTGCACCCTGCAAGTTTTCCAGGTAACCCACCAAGTTCCGGTCCGGTCTTCTTCCGCGAAAGTTCACGCGCCTTGCGTGCCGCTTCACGTGCGGTCGCCGCTTCCAGTATCTTATCAACAATAAGTTTTGCGGTCGCCGGATTTTCTTCCAGATATTGATACAACAATTCCGAAGTCGTATTTTCAACAATCGGTCGAACTTCACTGGACACCAACTTATCCTTGGTTTGCGAACCGAATTTTGGATCGGGAATCTTTACACTGATAATACTGGTAAGCCCTTCGCGGAAATCTTCACCGGAAAGATTGATATCTTTCTTGGTATTTTGTTCCGCAATATATTTATTTATTGCACGCGTAAGCCCCGCACGAAATCCCGCCAAGTGCGTTCCGCCATCGCGATTCGGAATATTGTTTGTAAAGCAAAGCGATGTTTCGGTATATGCGGTCGTCCATTGCAAAACGATTTCAATATAAGAATCATCAATAGTCTTTATCATTTGAATCGGGTCGCGATTCAGTAATTCTTTGGATTTATCAAGGTAATTTGCAAAACCCGCCAACCCATCGGTCGAATGAAATTCGCGTTCTTTCTTTTCCCCGCCGCGCAAATCTTCTAAAACAATCCGCACATTTGCATTAAGATAAGATTGTTCACGCAACCAATTTTCAAGCGTATCAAAATTGAAATCAATCGACGCAAATGTTTCCGCAGACGGAAAGAAAGTAACCTCGGTTCCATGCTCGTTGCCGGTTTTATTTTCCGTAATTTTCAAATCCATAGTCGGCACACCGTCGGCAAAAGACATTTCCGCCTGTTTATCCCCACGCCAAACCCGTACATTTAACCACTTAGACAGCGCATTTACAACCGACACACCAACCCCGTGCAAACCACCAGAAACCTTGTACGCTCCGTTGCCTTCGTTATCAAACTTTCCACCAGCATGCAATTCGCACATAATAAGTTCCAATGCACTGCGCCCAGTTTCGTGGTTGATATCGAACGGCATACCACGGCCATTATCACGGATAGTAACACTGCCGTCCGGGTTCAACGAAACATAGACCGTATCGGCATATCCCGCCATCGCTTCGTCAATAGAATTATTCACAACCTCGTAAATCATGTGATGCAGGCCGGAACCACCATCGCCCACGTCGCCGATATACATTCCAGGGCGTTTTTTTACCGCCTCTAATCCCTTTAAGACCTTGATTGAATCACCGGTATATTCATTATTTACTGTCATTGACAAATCCTTTCTTTTTTTGTATCAAAAACATAGCAAATTGTGGTATAATTGTCAAAGAAAAAGGAGAAAAGCATGCGATTTGATAATTTTGCAACAAAAGAAGAAAAAAAGAAGTTACCCGAAATAACAGGTCCTCAAACCAAAACATATACAAAAGACGATTTTTTATCGGCTACAAAGTTGGTGAACGAACTCGGTTTACCGAAAGATGTCATTGAAAAGGCCATGCGGGACATGAGATTTAATCGAACAACAATCGTATTTAACAACCGCAAATCCCCCGTAATTATTGGATCAGACAAAAAAAATTTACGTGTTCACCCAATGGGTTTGGCTTTATTTAAAGAATATGTTTTAAAACAAAATGGTGGCAAAAAATGAAATTCAAATTACTATATTTTGGTGAAATTTTAATCAATCCAAAGAAACGCGCGCAACATGTGTCTGATATCCGGATGCAGTTTCACCCACAACTTAAAAAATTGTTGGAACACGAACCCTGGAACAATTTAACACAATACATGGGACCAAATGCCAAGAAAAATCCGATTATTACCCGACATGTCGGTGGCATAGATTGGAACCCGATTATTACACCGAAACTAAAATTGATTGCGGAATTGGATATCCAAATGCTGCACCCAGAAATTATCGGTGTTCCGCGTTCGGATATCGACAATCGTATCAAGACGCTTTTTGACGGCCTGCGTTGTCCACAAAACGAACACGAAATCGGACAAAATGTGCCGCGTGATGCCGGGCCGATTTATACTCTGCTGGACGATGACCATTTGATAACAAAAATCTCGGTGAACACAAGCCACTTGTTATCAAGTCATATGTTTGACCCGGAACTGGTAACAACAAGTCCGGATTGCGTGTTTATGATGATTGACGTAAACCTGCGTGTCGCCGAAGGAACCCTGGAAAACCTGCCATTTATGGTTTAGTTTTTTAATGCCTCTTTGGACAACATATTGACCAACCCTGCCAATTCATCGGGTGATATTTTATACCCTGGATTTTTTACAAAAAATTCCAAAATTGCGGCATATAGCGGTGTTTGCATTTCTTCCTCTCTTTTATGTTCTTTTCTCGATATCACCCAACATCACTAACCACATACACTTGCACTAAACACTAACTTAGGAACGCGGTAATCTGGTCTTGCATTTGGAACGTCCCCAGGACAACCCATGCAATCACGCCTGATATCAACAAAATACCAACAGTGTTCAGCGCATCCGACACAGATTCAATTTTTCGAACAGATTCTTCTAAATACTCATTTGAAATATGATTCAAATTTTCATCAAAATCGTTCATATCTGAATAGACCGCCAAATCGCCAATCAATTCTTGGCTTGGAAAATCCATACCTGTATTTTGCAACGCGTTTCCAAGGTTATCACCGTTCGCGATATGTCGCAAAGTCTTGTCCAAAATGTTACGCAAATATTTACTGCCATTATCGGCGATAATACGCATCGCATCCGGTATTGAAACTCCAGACGACACCATCGCAGCCATAGACATCATCCAGCCAACAGAAACACGAATTTTATAAATACTCCACGGCGGCAATTTATCAAACAACACCCGTATACGTCCAGACCATACGGGCAACGAAAGCCACATCAAAACCACCGCAACCACGAATAAAAACGCAATAAACTTCCAATACTGCCCTGCCCATTCAGACAACCAAATAAGCGATGCGGCACCACCTGTCCAAACCATACCTTCGCCGGCAACTTCGGCCAATGGCGGAACAAGGTAAATTCCAACCATAATGATAATACCAAACACCAAAACCAACAGTAACAAAGGATATGCAATTGCACTAAACACCGCACGACTTATACGTTTGTTTGCGACAACAATCCGCCCAACATTTTCAAGTGCAACAATCAAACTCGACATATTACTGGACGTCAGCAACAAAGTTTCTTCGGTTGGAATCCAACCACGCGTTGCTTCGGAAAAACTAAGCCCGCGTTCAAGGTTTCTTTCCCATTCGCGCATACATATCGCAAACGGTTCGTTTGGACGCGCCCCGCCATGCGATTCTGTCATCTGTAACCTGTTCAAAGCATTAACCAAAGTGAAATCGTTTTTAAGCAACGATACCAATTTGCGCCAAACAGAAATCCGTTTGTCAGTGCTAAAACGACAAACCATTTTCGCGTAAAATAATTCAATCTTTGTCATTTTTAATACACCCCCGGTCTATCCAGCAACCCAACCCAACGTTCTAATTCATCAACACCAATAATACCTTGTAACATCAACGAACATGCGGCTTCTTTTAATGTGCGACCATCCATTTCTTCCAACCAATATTTGACGGCTTCATCTGTTTTCCCTGCAAGTGCCAATTGCAAGAAATCACTGTTGGTAATAATAATTTCGCCTGCCTTGATACGTCCAATTGTTCCTGTTCCGTTACAGTGTTCACATCCTGCGCCACGAATATAAACTTGATTCAAACCCAAATCACCAAACGCATCCATAACACGCGAATATTCAGAACGTTCCGGATGATTTACAAGATGTTCTTTGCAATACGGACAAAGACGTTTGAACAACCGCATAGATATAAGTCCACGCATCATTGTTTCTTCTTTCAATTTAAACGCCTCTACCCCCATATCCAGCAAACGCACCAACGCCGCCATTGCAGAATTCGCGTGCAAAGTCGTCCAAACATTATGCCCAGACAACGCACCTTTAACTGTAAGTTGCGCGGCAGCGAGTGTTCGTATTTCACCAACCATCAATGTATCAGGGTCGCTGCGCAACGCGGCGGCCAACGCTTCGGTATATTCATTTTCGCGCTCTTCTTCATTTGCGGTATTTATAACAGGAATTTGATGTGCGCCAAATATTTTTTGTTCAACCGGGTCTTCAACGGTAATAAGGTTTATTTCATAATGATGTTCTTTTAACATTAAAACCATATTACGAACAAGTGTTGTTGATTTACCAGAACTTGTTGGACCAGCAACAACAACCAAGCCTGTTGGAAACGAACGCAATCTGTGTAAAAGTGTTTGTTCATATTTTCCAAATTCTTGCTCGGTTGTGATACTTTCGGACGGATTATCATACAGCAACCGCATCACAACATAGCGCGACCCAAACGCCACCGGGTTGAATTGCATACGAATACTAAGCACACCTTCGGGCAAATATAAATCTTTTGTTCCACGCAACGGTGTGCGTCCATCTTTCTGGGCAGATTGATATTCGTTTTGGGCATAGTTTGAATTTGAAATATCTGCGGATGCAAACGCGGCACGCACAAAAGATTCGCCCCACCCCGAATTAAATTCCAAAACCGGTTGCATACTGCCATCGATACGAAAATAAATTGTTGTTTGGTCTGCAACCTCTATATGAATATCAGAAACTTTTTGTGCGGCGGCCTTGGCAACGATATCGATGAAATCTTTTTGCATTTGGTTGTTGTAATCTACACGCGACCGCGCCCCACCAAGTTTATTTTCATAATACTTATATATTGCAGACAATAACCCAAGGTCAGAATAAAACGGCGACAGCATAGTAAGATTTCTTTTGCGCAACAAATCAAGAAACGCCAAAACCCGTCCATCATACCGATGTGTCCGCGAAATAACTAAACCACCACCAGAAAAGTAAGCCAACAACCCTTGTGTTTCTTTTGGCAATTCAAATTCGCCACCATTGGCGGTCAGCAATCTATTATTTTCAGAAAAAAGATATTCAACAATATCATCTGTGTCCGAACGTTCCATACCTGCGGGCACAGTTGGTCTTTTATCAAAAGAAACTTCTTCTGAAAAATCTTTCATGTTTAATTACCATTTGCAACATTCAATGTTTGTATTTCGCCATCTTTCGAAAACACAACGCCTTCGTCCAAAGATATAGATTTCACAGTATATCCATCCAAATCTTTACCAACGCTCAACTTTTTATTTTGACCATTTGATAAATCTTGAACAGTTGCCTGTAATTGCGACCCAGCCCCAAACACATTGATAAGTTTGAATTTCTTTGTAATCTCTGTTTCAACCTTTGGCTGTGCCGGTTCCGCATAAGACGGTTGGGCCGGCGCATAGGATGGTGTTGGTGCGACCTGTTTGTTACTCAGCGCCTCACGTTCGTTTTCCAAACGCTTCGCTTCGTTTTGTAATCGCGCGCGTTCTGTTTCAAATTCTTGTTGTTGCTGTTCAGCACGCCCGGACAAAGTATCAATTTCCATATGCAACTTTATTTTTTCCGCCGCCAATCTATCCAAATCAAGATTCAGTTGCGCACGTTCTTTTTCCAATTGCATCAACACTTTTTCCTGTTCCAAATCTGTAATCTGTTGAAACAGCGAACCATCAACATTATATTCTTCAACGGCATTTGCAGAAAATTCTTCATTTGCCGCAACATCGTCTACATTCACATCAATAATCGTGTCCACAGCATAACACGCTGATGTTATTCCGAACACAAACGCACACAGTAAAGTTTTAATTTTGTTTTCCATAGATTATCACCTCATAGTTCCACATTTTTCTGGTAGCATTCCACGACACACGCGTCATATACACACCACCAAAATCTTCAAATATTTTTATAAACTGTTCAGGGATAAGTTTTGTATCCACTGTAACCCCGGCGAAGTAAACATCAGCCGATTGCGCGCCATTTGAAATCACATCCACAACCGGAACGATACTTGCATCAATATTTATAGATTGGAAACGACTTGTTAATTCACGAATTATCGTATCAACATCGCGCAAATCATACGAAGAATAAACGATGCGATCTGGCAATTTTGCGCGCACCAAGATTTCATCATCACTGATTTCTTGGACAAAAACACCAGGCATAATATCGCCGGCAATAACATAGAAATCATCCAAAGTTCCAAAAGAACGCCGAAAAGTTGCACTGACATGCGTCTTGCCACATTCGACACTCGTCTGATTCCACCCGGCAACCTGCTGCATCAAAAATCCAATTGCGCGATAGCACAAATCTGCACGCTCAAACGGGTCTGGCAAAGAATCGTACGGCATAACAATCGGTTGATATAGAGGCTCTTGTCTTATATCAAATTGCGCGTCCAATTCTTTATCTTTTTCTTCAATTTTTCTTTTATATTCCGCGGCAAGTTCCGGATTTATTTTCGATATCTGGGGCTTTGGCGCAAAGACACGATTTATCGGTTCGCGAAAGAAATACAAAACCGCCAAAACAAACACGACCATCAAAATCAAAGACACCATACCCGAAGCAATCCGACTAATTGGGCGCAACACTGCATGAACGCGCCCCGAAATCAAATCAACCAAGTTACGTTCAACCGCGCGCGGAATTCCCCACGTTGCCGGCGCAAATGTTGCGTTCCAATCTGGAATCTCGTTCAATTCAGCATATTTTTCACGCGCACTATCTTCATCTTCAAACAAAAGGTCATGTAAAATAACGCCGTTACGAACCGCAACTAAAACAAACTTTCCATCAACTTTGAACGCGCCCAACAACGAAGAATATCCCGGCAAAGCATTTATAATTTCAATTACAATCGACGGCATTCCGGAACGCAGCCCATTTGCGCGCGCGCCCAAACCAACCATTTCATTATGCCGAACATAAAGGTTCAGCCGCCGATCAATACCGTTTGCTAATTTTTGCGCATACGCGCGCGTAGTAAACCCGGCCACCATCGGTTGCCACATCAATCCCGATGCATATTTTTTTCTTTTAATATGAACAAATTGGCCAGACAAATTCTCTCTCCGAATTTCTGTGAACAATTATAACATAAAACGAATATCCAATTCCAGTGTAAAAAATCAATAATTCCAATTCCAATTACCACTATCGGCATCAGTAATATTAAAACACCCATTCGCATCACAGAATTTTGTGTCGGACGTATAATGACAAGTATTTTCTATGGTTCCAGCATTATCGGTGGTTTTGCCGGCACCGCAGTTATTTGGTGGACATATGTCGGCCAATGTTTCTATTTTCCCAAATGCAAGGCATGCGGTATTAAGATAACTTCCTTTTGGTACCTGTGTGCATTTACAAACCGTATATTGTCCACCTGGATCATTTTCATCAACGTGACACCATGTCTGGCCAGATACAGGTGGTTCTAATACAGACTTTAAATCATAAGCAGCATCCACATAATAACCGCTATCACATTCGGTGCACCAATAATTGTTAATGGTATCATACGATATTTGTTGAGTAGCATATTGCGCATTTTGGGTTGTTGTTTTATTAGCTTTTGCGATGCAATGCAAATCCGGATCTGAATCAGATGTTCCTTCGCAAATGCATTTTGTTGGGTTATTTTCCGCCGTCATCCATTGGTGGTTCTGATAATCCCATAGAACATCATTTTTTGGGGAACCGTTACAATCACTGTTAAATTCGCCACAATTCAATGTTCCTGTGTAGCAATTTCCATCAGGTTCTATGTGTATTCTATATGTGGATACACCCTCCGGACACCAGAAACTATCGTTTGAATAATGTTTGCATTGTAATATATTATCGCGTCTTTTATATATGCAACCAATATCGGCATAACAATCGTTAATACTTTTTGAACCTTCAATTGATAATTTAAATTCTCCATCTGTTCCTTCTTCACAAGAACGTTGTTGATTATGCCACCCAGTACAGAAATAATTCTCGGTGCATGGGCGACATTCCGATAAATTCGTATGATAAAAACAACCGGCTGTATTACCACATTCTTCAGAATTCGTGATACTGCTGCATGATTTGCACGCATTTTCTGTCGTTTTCCAATGACAACCAGGTTCACGATTACACACTGTTTGATTAGTGATAGTTTCGCAATCGGTTGCTGCGTTTACAATTATTGGGTAGATCAATAATGCGAATAAAAAGAACATTCTCATGGTTTGGAGAATAACATATAACAATTTTTGTTTCAATAATAAAAAGGCAAAAAGCCTTTTTACATTTTTTATTTATTGTGAAATTGATGCAATCGTTGCACCGTCCATCCATGTGCAGTATACCAGATACTATCCACCAAACTCATGCCAGAAATATCATGTTCCGTACAATTTGGTAGGTGAGCCCCATTGATGGAATTTACATATAGCGTTCCCATTCCTCTAACTTTGGTTGGGTTGATATCTATCCGGGTTTGTAAAGTATCCCTTGCTCTATGAAAATTTGCTGGACTCAAATTTGTGACATTCATTTCATTAAAATTTATAAAGACCGTCTTTACATCTGGTTTATCTGTTTCGTTTTTTATCATTTCTTTCGACGGAGCCAAACCTACACATTGGTCCCAATCCCAATCAATAACAACCTCCCGTGTTGGTTCGTTTGTGTTATTTGTACCATTTGGTTCCTTTTTACATGCTGTCGCGAGTGCCGCCAACGCCGCAAGGAATAAAACACGATTCAATTTTGCTTTCTTCATGGCCATGCCCCTTTGGTTAAATCATTTTAATTTTAACCCAAAAATCCTGTATTGTCAAGGCAATCCGTGTATTCTGCACTAATTTTTCCCATCTTCTGGAACGCCACAGAACCAACTGCTGCACGGTTTTGCGTCATATTCCGGCATAGCCTCATCTGTGCGAGCGGTCTTTACATTATATATATTCGGGCATTCATACACATTTGCCGCCAACACAAACGCACGTTCTGGCCCGAACAGCACCCATTGATTTGGCCGTGTCCGTTGACTTACCAACCAATATGCATTACCAGGCCGCGCCTGGTCCGCAATACGGTTTTCAAGGTAACGTCGTGCATCTTCGGCATCATAAACCGAAACCTCGGATTCTATTTTATAAAGGAAAATACACCCAATCGGTTCGCCATCCAGTTGTTTTATATACTGACTGCCGTTCTCATTTTTTATATACCCGCCACAGCCGGCCAATGCGAACAAACCTAAAAGTAAACCAAGATATTTTTTCATATGTTTTCCCTCTTTTAAATTTTTTTACGCATCTATTATATCATAATTATCAGGATTACTAAATAATTTTTTAAGCACTGCATTATTTAAGGCATGACTGCCCTTGTACGATTCTAAATCTGCAACAATAAACCCACCAGAAGTAAACATATCGCCAATCGCATCGATAATTTTATGGCGCACAAATTCATCCGGCCAATAGATGCGATTTAATGTCTTTTCACCACCATAGTCTAAAACAATAACATTTTTTTCATCCGCCCCACGGGCCATACCATGTGCTTTTAAATAACCCCATTCGGCATATTTTCCAAATGTCCGCGCAGACGCGATATTTCTTATAAAATTTTCAGCCGACCATTTTGTATTATCAAAAGAATAAACAAAACTTTGTTTTCCGATAATAGGTTCGGTGTAAACCAACGTAGCCTTGATATTCAACGCCTTGTCTTTTGTCGGCGAAAGTTTAACATATCCGTCCAATCCGCGCCGCCGATAAAACAACCCTAAAATAAAACCTTTTAACCGTTCCAGAAACGGTAATGCCCTCAACATTTCACGCGCCGTAGCAACCACAGTTTTTTTTACAACAATTTTTTTATGCCCTGCGCCTTTTGTAATTCCCGCTTCCATAATACGGCGATAAAACAAACTTGCGCTGCCATTCATAATCGGGACTTCTGCGCCATCAACATCCACCAGTGCGCTATCCACACCCGCGACAAAAAGCGCCGCCATCAAATGTTCAATAGTCTTAACATGTGCGCCTTTTAAATTGCCAATCGTGGTATTCCGCATCTTTGTATCCGACACATTATCATATGTTGCAGGTATTAAATTTTTATCATCCAAATCAACGCGCCGAAAAAAAATCCCAGGCTTATCAAACGGCCGAATAATCATATTGACCGGTTCACCCGAATGAATACCAACCCCCGAACAAAGAACATTATCCTTAAGTGTTCGCATTTATTTTTCCTTTTATCCAATCGAAAAATCTATCTTCTATTTTTGTTTCTAACCGCGCGAATTTTATTTTTTCACGCACATCGATGGGTAACCGCACCCAATCTTTTTCAGTTGTAATAAGTTTCGCCTTTTTACGTCGCGCACTTTCAATTAAATCAGCAATATCTTTTTCCGTATATTGATAATGGTCGCCAAACCCACGCCGCGCCACAACACCCGAAAGCGAGTTAAAAAACTTTTTCGGATATCCAATTCCGGCAAAAGCGAACAACTTTTCCCCATGCGGATACGGCGACACTGTTTTATTTTCCGCATAGAAAACCGGCACATTATCAGGTAAAATAAACTTTTTTTTCGGATTTTTATTTCTTATCACAATAACAGCATCGGCATTTTGAACATGTTTCTTTGTTTCTCTCAACGGTCCCGCCGGCAACAAAAACCCGTTACCAAAACCCAAACCTTCATCAAAGACATAAATAGAAATATCTTTTTTAATAGACGGATTTTGTAAGCCGTCATCCATAACAATCGGGCCACTATCTTTTTGCCGATTCAAAAGCATAATATTACTTTTCCGATGCCCTACATGAACCGCGATTCCATCAGACATAAGCATTGCGGCCTCGTCCCCTATGTTATTAGTATGCGCCGTCCGCTTGTATCCGCGCATAACCACAGGCGCATCTAAAAAGTTCGCGATTATCCGCACAATCGGTGTTTTACCCACACCGCCCGCAAAGATTCCGCCGACACAGATAATCTTGCGCCGCGATTTATAGGCGAACATTTTCCGCCACCCATAAACAACGCGCCCGATTCCATAGTAAACAAACGCGATTGGCAACAATAAAAAACTAAGCGGTGTTTTATGTAAAAACCACCAAGGTGTCTTCATTTTATTTATACCTTTTTGTAAGTTTTGGTTCCCTGCCCTCTCTCTTGGCCTTTTTAAAGTCCGCGGAATTCATATCTTGTTCCACCACCGGCAGATTAAATTCAGAATCTAATTCACGCAATTGTCCAACCATAATATCTTCTAATTCTTTGCGCCGCGATTCAAAATCGGAATCAGAAATTTTTGAATCGATATACATTGGTTTTCCAACAATACACTTTACGCGGGTAAAAGGATATACCAATAAATACCTATCCCAACGGCGTTGAATCCAAACATGCCGCGCGGAAAAGCACACAGGAATAATCGGCGCACCAGTCATTTTTGCGAAATAAAGCGCCCCTTCTTGGACCCGCAGCGACGGCCCGCCCGGCCCGTCCGGCGAAATACAAAGCGAATGGTCCCCGCGCCGCAACACCCGCACACCATCACGCAAAACAGATAAACCACCATTGTGCGAACTGCCATAAATCGCGCGCAGGCCGAACAAATGTTGCAATTTTGCCATCATACGGCCGTCTTTGTGTTTGCTTGCCACCGCATAGGACTTCATGCCGCCCAAACACACAATCGGCGACAGCATAAAACTGCGCCCATGCCAGAACACAAAAATCGCAGGTTTGTGCCGAAATTTCTTAAAAGTTTCATAATTCACGACCTTTTTGCGACATGTAAAATACACAAACCACATCAGCACCGCCATAACCGCAGCGATAACCCATTGAAAAATCGATAGACCCAAAATCGGCTCCCAAAATTTTTTCCAAATTTTTCTAAACATAACGCCACAATTTTACCAATAAAAAAAACGGATTTCAAGCATACTTTGGCTACGCCACCATAGATAAACTGTTTTTAGTGACTAAATAATGTTTTTTTATTTTTTTGAAATTCTATAAACCTTTTTTTCCAATCAGATGTTTTTTGTACATATTTTTCGAAACTTTGTATACCATCATATTTTTTGTGATTAACCACCTGAAATGTTTCTTGCCCCGGATTATCACAAGTCAAATCTTCAAGACAAATTCCATAAACTTGGTAATCTTTAGCATTTATCAAAAGCCATACAAAATGTGCCCCAGTCAATCTAATTAAAACCGAAGAATCATACTGATTATCCGCGACCCCATTTTTAAGCGGTGTAAAAAAACTTTTCCTTAATGACTGTTCAGATGTATAAAGTCCGCTATCTTTCAAAATATGAAAAACATTTCTTTTAAAATGATTCCTTAAATTTACCTTTTGCGGCACCGCCGACAACTCTACATACGACTTTAAAACAGGGGCACCATTAAAAATATTATAAATGCGCACAAGTTTTTCTTGTGGAACAACCAAATATCCGTCAACACAAAATGGATTATAAGAGATTTTTTCTGACATTTTACACACCTTTTCACAAATATCTCTCAACTCCCCTAACACCGTGTATTTTTAACAAAAACTTTGTAAAAAGCAAGCAAATAGAACACCATATCACTACCCACTTACACTTACACTAACCACTATCCAAAATACACCCAAATCGCAACTGGGCCCAAAACCGCGGTCATCAATCCCGACAGGACAATTGCCAAACTGCTAAATGACCCCTCGACCGCGCCCATTTCCATCGCCTTTACCGTGCCGGCGGCATGCGCCGCATTTCCAATTGAAATTCCGCGCGATATCGGATTCTTTAACCGCAACCATTTGCACAACTTATCACTAACCGATGCACCCAAAATTCCGGTAATTATCACCGCCGACACAGTCAACGATATAATTCCACCAAGTTTTCGCGTAATTCCTATCGCCAATGCCGTCGTCACCGATATAGAAACCAAAGACCGCGCAATCACATCCGCCAACCCAAACAAAATCACAACAATACAAATCGATGCGACCGACGCAACACAACCCACAAAAACCGCAAAAAGTATCGTCCAAATATGTTTCTTTAACAACGGCAATTGCCGATACATCGGCACCGCAAAGCAAACCGTCACCGGCACCAAGAAATATGTTAAATATTTTGCACTGAAATTATAATTTTCATACGGAATTTTGAACCCCAGCAAAACCGCAATCACAATCATTGTCGCCAAAAACAACGGTGTAGTAAACGGATTCGGAAACTTTTTATTGATAAATGTTGCGACAACAAAGGCACCTATGGTCAAAACCACACCAAAATATGTCGAAGATGTCACCATTTCCATCATTTTTTCCTATTCAAAAAGAAATCTGCGGTTTTCCCGGTTATAACCATTGTCACAAAATATGCCAACACCAACATAAAAACTAAATACATCCAAATTCCTGAAATTTCCGGCCAAATATCAATAACCGCGACCGCCGGCGCAACAAAGAACAACGCCATCACACTGTGGAACCAATCCGCCACATCCGCCACCCACGAAAGTTTTACCAACCCCACACACAGCGCAATAAACAGCAACAAAAGCCCATAAATGCTGCCCGCGATTGGCAACGGAATCAAAAACTCACACAGTTCCCCCAGGAACACAAAAACCAAGATAATCATAAATTGAAACAAATATTTCACGGCGAAACTCTCTCTCGCCAATATTCTACCGAAAAATACAATAAAATAAAAGAATAAAAATCTTGACAATGATTATATTTTGTATTATATATTACACAAAAGGTAAAAAGGACTATAAAATGCACGATTTATTAAATGCGTTGCAAACGGAATTTTCAAGAATCGAAGAAGATATCAAGAACGAACTTCTTGAACTGGATGATTTTAGACTAAACATTTTAACATCAATAAAAAAAATTCCACCCAAAATAAGCATTTTTGATATTATCGATGCATTAAAGGAAATGGCTATATCCGAAGAAAAAATAAACGGTATGGTCGCGTTAAAATTAAGTTTTAGCCGCGACACAACCCCAGAAATCATGGACATTATTGCAAACGCGGCCTATCGTCGAAAAGGTGTTACCCAACGTAATTTATTAAATTTTAACATTGTTGATTTCAAAGGTAATATTATCAATTCTGGTGGCGAATGCCCTTTAGAAACATTGCCAGATGTGCACGAAAACCTTTTAAGCAAATATCCAAAATGTTATATAAAAATCAACGGCGATTTAGATCTAAGAAAGTCTGTCATTAAAAAAAACAATATTGATTTCTCTTACTTAAAAGATATTATTGTTTCTGGCGATTTTTACGCATCAAAATATAATAAAAATTTTCCACATCGGGTTGGTGGAACTTTTGATTGTTCCGGGCTTGGTAAAGATTATATCACCAAAGATACAATTTTACCAATAACACATAAAATCAATTGCGCATACAGTATCACCGACTTTGATGTCCTTATGAACATAATGCCAAAACGATACGATAATAATTATGATGAATTTGATACAACACATGTAGAAACATTGATTGTCGAACCAAAATTGATAAAAAAGGAATTTTTATCACAAAATAAAGAACATTTTACAAATGTATTAAATTTTGTTGAACATTACCCATATGTTACTGTTCTTGATACCAAGGGAAATAATTTATTGGATATATTGGTTGAAAAATGTCGCGATAAAAAAGTAACCCAAGAACCAACTATTATTGAAATTACAACAACACCATCTGAAAAAACATTTGAACAAAAAATCCAAGGACAACATTTGGAAGTCAAAGAAATCCTGGCACATTTGCGTAAATTCCAAGAATACGATATTTATTCTGACGAAGAACTTGACCGGTTAATACGTGCTGTTTTATCAAATCAACGTAAAAACGGCATACAAAAGAAGACATTGCAACGCGGGGATGGTGTAAATGTCACATGCATTGATGCATCTCAGATTGATTTAGTTCACAAAGATTTACCAAATATCGTCAAAGAACGTGAAAAAATAATGGAAGAAATTGCGCCTGTAAAACCAAAAGAAACTATAAAACCACAACCAACAAAACGCGAACCTATTAAAATAAAAAAATATATAACACCAGACATTTTGAAAAAGATAGAAAAATCTTCAAAACAAAATGTAAATCTTGTATTACAGGCAATAAACGAAGTAAACCTTGACCCACTTGAAATGCAATTCCAAGGTCCTGTTCATATAATAAAAGATGGAAAAGAAACAGTATCCGCCACAGTGACTCTTGAATCTGGTTGTTGTTTGGTCCAAAGTATAGATAGTTCAAATCACACTGATTCAAAACGTGTTGTTTGGGGTGTTGCCGATGGTCCGGATGGACTGATTATCATAAGCATCGGTTACCGCGAACACCATAATACAAAAAAAGCGAGCAATTTATATGCAGACCTAAGAAACCAAGCATTAAAAAAACAAACATACACACAACAAGAATTAAAAAACAAAGGTTATATAGATATTGATATATTGATAAACGATAATAATAGTGATGTATTATTACCAAATACTAATATATTAACACAAAAACTGTCAGATATTTTGATAAAAAAATACTAAAATCTACGGTTTTTGTTTGACAATGTAAAAATATACTATATAATTATTGCCGTTTATCGCGGGGTAGAGCAGTCCGGTAGCTCGTCAGGCTCATAACCTGAAGGTCGGTGGTTCAAATCCATCCCCCGCAACCAAGATAGACAGACCCGCCGATAAGGGCGGGATTTTGTTAGAATTGCAAGTATTTCACCAAGTTCTAAAGTAAAGTTTTAAAAAATGTAAAAAATTTTGAACTTTCGAACCAACGGTAAGAATTTATTGCCTGCCGTTATCATGTGTGTATTGATAATTTGTGTTTTTTTCATTGTTAAGATTGCTTAAATCTAGTGGAATATAACCTCTCGCGTTTTCCCTTAAACGTTCAATCCATCCTCTTTCTGTCGCAGTTTTGACAAAAGTATCTGCTATTTCATCCCATTTTGCACGTTTTCTTGTTCCAAGTACTGGGATGTCGTTCCCAAAAAATTTGTCTTCAAATGGTTTCAGATATGTTCCGCAATAATATTGTCCGAACGTTGCGACATACAATTTATGTGAACAATATGTTGTTAATACAATTTCATCATGATTTGGGTTATCGTTATACAAAAGTTCAAGCGAGTCAAAAAAACAATTGTTGTGTTCGTTTTTAGTAATTCCTAAATTTTGGGCTTTGCTTTGTACTGTATCTATTACGTATTCGTCATTGTCGTCTGCAAATGGGCTTATGCCAGAGGCGTAAGTTGGATAAATTGCATAGTTCCCCACACAAAATCTACCATAAATTTTCGGCTCAAATGCATATTCCTGTGCTACCTGGTCTGTATAAAAAGGAGGCTTAGAGATTTTTGAACCGAAACGTTCTTGAATAATATGGGCGAGTTTGCATATATCGTCATAACCGCCTACATATACGGTCATTCCTTTGCCGTTTTCACCCCCAGAGGCAATTTTGTGTGCAACCCCAAGATCTAGTAAAAAATCCGAAATTTCACGGGTTACAGGATGATCGCGGTTTGGAACCACATCCAAATGAAACTTCCAACCAAAATTTGGGTTCCAACCATTTACTTGTCTTTTGTTCATTTGTGCGCGTTCTTTCGGTGGTAGATTTCTATCGTTTTTCCCCCAATTACACTCTTTATATCCAGTTCTAATTTCATGTATTTTAAAACGCATTTTATCATCGTCTCGTGATCTTCTTAAATACTCTTGATTTATTTTTTCACGTTGAATTGATAAATCGGCCATGTTTTCGTAATATGATAACATTTCATCGATGCGAACGAGTTCCGCCAGTGAAAGTTCGGCCAGATTTATTTGATTGATAGAATTTAAAAAATCTTGAATCATTTTAATTTCCCTTGCGTGTGATTATATCATAAATTTTTCAAATATGTTTAATTTATTTTTTACTTTATCAATCTCTTGTCCAATCTCAATCAATTCGGCTCGAGAACTGCACACCGAGCACAACCAATTTAAATAAAAAATACACCAATATGGTGTATTTTTTTGTTTAAATCTTGTTGTAGTCTGTGGTTTGTGACCCGCAACGCAGTTGCCGGTTCAAAATTTGTATATAAGAACGAACGATAGTGAAGTTCGAATAAATACAAATTTGCGCGCAGCCGGCACATAATGTGCCGCGCGAGCGAAATCCATCCCCCGCAACCAAAGTTTACAACCGCTCCTTTTAGAGCGGTTTTTCGTTAGTTTTCCAATACCTACAAAAAGTTCGAAAGTTATATTTTTGAAAAACGTTATTTTTATACTGCTTTTGAACTATTATATTTTTATTCAGATAGTTTCATCAGATATCCATTTAAGATAATCTGGCAGGACCATCTGTGTAATTCACAAGCTGATTTGATTCATGAAATTTTGTTGTTTGGGAAAGCTGTTAAAAAGTATTTAACAACGGGATAATATTTATAACCGGCACTTCATACGGGTGTATTTCTTTGATAGCAGACAATGTTTTTTCCAAATTTTCCGATAATATTATAACCTCTACTTTTACTTCTGGGGCTTCACATACTTTATTTAATTCACCATTAAAGGGTTTTGCTTTATTTATTGGTCGCCAAACACCGATAACATCACTATACGACAAACAAGAATCATAATCACCAATATGTCCCGCATCAACATTATGCAGAGCAATTTGTAATTGACGAAAATGGGATTTTGGTATAAAAATTTCCAATTTATAAAAAGACAACATTTCTGCATTTTCCATTTTATTATACCATAAAGAATCTTATACGCGTAATCTATCCTAATTTATAAAAGAAATCAAATCATTTTTGCAAAATTTGTGATAAAATGTATGCATAGTATAGGAGAATAAAATGAACAGTTTTATTGGTGAATTTTTTGGTTATGCGAGTGGGGTCTGCACAACAATGGCTTTTTTACCACAGGCGATAAAATCTATTATCACAAAAAATGTATCTGGTTTATCTTTATCAATGTATATTATATACTGCATTGGTTTGGTATTTTGGATTTTATATGGCGTGTATCTTGGTTCTTTTCAAATCATGTTATTTAATACTATAACTTTGATATTCAACGGTATTATATTGTATATGATTATCATTGCGCAAAAACATCATAAAAAATGATAGTTTTGCATTATTTATTAACACATGCTATTATCACAATGAATATAAAAAGGATGTTTTCATGAACAAAAATATAAAAGCAAAAACTGTTGTTGGGTTTTATGTTTTGTGCCAAAAATTAAAAAACACTATTCGTAGCGGATGGAAGGCATGGAATGTTAAAAGCAAAAGATTAGAAAGTGTAGCTGAACATGTTTATGGTGCCCAACAACTAGCTATTGCTATGTGGAGTCAATATAACTATGACGTAGATATCTACAAAGTTATAATGATGTTGGCTTTACATGAATTGGAAGAAGTTGTTATTGGGGATTTGACTGTATGGAATATTTCATACAAAGACAAAACATCAAAAGGACATAATGCAATTAAACGCATCTTGAAAGATTTAATAAAATGCGATGAAATTGAAAATTTGATATTAGAATTTGATGGTCGTGAGACACCAGAAGCAAAATTTGCGTATTATTGTGATAAACTGGAGTGCGACATTCAGTGCAAATTATATGATGAATCTGGTGTCGTTGATTTAACCAAACAAAAAACTAATCCGATTATAAAAGATAAATACGTCCAAAAATTGTTAGGTAAAAAAAGCTCTTGGTCTAGCATGTGGTTAGAATACGGACGTGATAAAAATAATTATGATCCAAATTTTACAGAAATATCAAATTATGTTGAAAAACATAAAATTTGTTAATGTAAGTTCTGTAATTTCAATTTATCTTTCACTCTATCAATCTCCACACCTATTTCCAATAATTCGGCTCGAGAACCGCACACCGAGCACAACCACGAATTTTCTAAAAATATCGCATGTATCACCCACAAATTTTTCATTTATGGGACTTGATTGGCGATATTTTTATTTAGAAAATTCAGTGCCGCGCCGTAGTCCAAAGGACGAAGGCTGGACTTACACTACCCACTAATTATTAAACAAGAAATGGCAAATGTCGCCTTCTTGCATAACATAGTCACGACCCACAAGGCGCATTTTACCGGCCTCTTTCACCGCGACTTCACCACCAAGCGCGATATAATCCGCCGGTGAAATAATTTCCGCACGAATAAAACCCCGTTCAAAATCAGTATGAATTTTACCGGCGGCCTGGGGCGCGGTCATACCACGGGTTATTGTCCACGCATGCGCTTCCTTGGGCCCCACGGTATAAAAAGTCTGCAGTCCCAATGTTTCATATCCGGTTTTTATCACCTGCTCTAACCCCGATTGTTTAAGGCCCAAATCATCCAAGAACATTTTACGTTCGTCGGGGTCCACAATCTGCGCAATTTCCATTTCTATCTTGCCAGATATAACCAGAACCGGATTTTTTGCGCCAAACTTTTGCTTTACCGCATCTGAAAATTTATTTCCACTTGCCGCAGCGGCCTCTTCAACATTACACACATAAATCACGGGTTTTGATGTCAGTAAATTAAAAGGTTTACTATCAACATCCACATCGCGCGCCGGCACAGATTTTTCCAAATTTTCTTTTATAATATTTGCATCGGCCAATAACTTTATCGCGCTTTTATCAAGACCGTGCGCCTTTTTTTCAAGATTTTTTATTTGCTTGTTCAAACTTTCCAAATCCGCCAGCATAAGTTCAGTTTCAATCGTATCAATATCGGCAATCGGGTCAATTCGCCCATCAACATGCACAATATCATCATTTTCAAAGCACCGTACAACATGGATAATTGCGTCAGTTTCCAATATATTACCTAAAAATTTATTTCCCAGTCCTTCGCCAGTTGATGCCCCGCGCACCAGGCCCGCAATATCAACGATTTCAAGTTGAGTTGGAATAATCTTGGCCGAATTATCAACCGCCGCCAATTTATGTAGTGTTTCGTCCGGCACAACCACACGGCCAGTATTTGGTTCAATTGTGCAAAAAGGGTAATTTTGCGCATCCGCCGCGGCACTTTGCGTCAGTGCATTAAACAAGGTTGATTTTCCCACATTTGGCAATCCAACAATTCCACAATTGAAACCCATAACAAAATCCTTTATAATATATATGTAAATATGTCATACATGTGGAACAAATTCAATATAAAAACCTTTCCGTCCGAAACATTGGTTTACGTTGACGGTGTTTTTAGGTCTGATTTATCGACACTTAGCGAAACAGAAATTTTTTCAAAGAAATACGATTTACCTGTGCATATTATATGTGTCGGCAAAATAGAACGCGAAATAACACTAAATATAAACATAACTGCGGAAAATCAGTCGTTTTTTTTGACTGTTGATTTAGAAAATAATTTTCCGGGTTTTTTGAATATTTTTATCAAAAATGCCGGGAAAAATTCTGAACTTCGCGGACATATAATGGTTAAAAATTACTCTGATTTCGCCGGAAAAATAATTGCTGAACATACCGCACCCGATACCGGTATTTTGATTCAAACTAAAATAATTGGGCATAAAAACAGTTATTCTTGTATGTCGGCGGTGGCGATCATAAATAAAAATTGCCCTAATACGAAATCAGATATCCGTCTTGCTGGTCATACAACAGATAATAGTGCGAAAATAAAATTCAACCCGGCCCAGCGCATAAAATCCGTTCCAGACTTTGCCGAACACAGTGCATATATGATGCATGCGACAGGGACCCAAGAAAACTACCTGCGCACTGCCGGCCTATCTGGGGCTGAGGTAAAAGAAGCTATAACCGAGGCTTTTACAAAAGATTTTAACCTGTTTTAACCAAAATAAAATCGGCATTCCTGAAACCACAGAAACGCCGAAAAATAGCATAAAACAATGGATTATTTACGTTTAAAACCCTGTTTTGCCTTAAACTTTGGGTTATCAGGATCCATCAAAATAACCTGTTTACCACGGCGAACTTGTTTAATGTTTCCGCGTTTTTTCCATGCTTTCAAAGAACTCAAAAACTTCATATCTAATCCTTTTTGCGTGGATATTATAAACGGTTTTTCACAAAAATCAAATTATATTTAATTTTGTTGTTGTTATTTACCCTGTTGAAAATATGGAAAAGTCGTTTTAAACAAAGTTTTTAACATTTTTTTGGGCTTTTTCCGGTATGTTCAGCAAATTTGTGGAAAAAACATACTTGTGGAAAACGCGTTAAAAAAAACATAAGTTTTCAACAATTTCAACAATTTTAGATTTTTATTTTTTATGCTTGTTGAAAAATATGGAAATTGTTATAATAAAAACATCCATAGGGGGGAAATCGACATAAAATGAAGCAACAAGTGCTAAAAGCTTTGGCGAATCCGTCGCATTTATTCTATGTGCCATATACTTTGGCGGTGTTGAATTTTATGATTCAGTTCATTATTTTTATCATTTTATATACAATCGGTATGTTTATTTTCCCGGATAAAGTAAATGATTATTTAAATCCGCTATTTTTTATAATATCTGTGTGTATTGTCCATATGATTTTAGCCCATTATTCGCGGCGCGACCCGCAACTTGGACAAATTTTGATTGCTAAAATCAGAATGATAAGAAATAAAATTCCACGGAGACTTGCGGCATGATACCTGAATTTTTCAAATATTTTGCCGGTAATGGGTTTTCTAATACTATAACACTAACTGTTATGGCAATCGCGGTTATATTTGTGTTTTTAGTATTATTGATGTATATTCCAACTATTGTAAAACATGTTTTTCCAAAGTTTGGTTATAAACATTACTCTGAATATATACCTTTTACAACTGTTTATACCGATAATTCAATTGAACTAAGTGATGGTTGTTTAATTCGTGTTTATTCAATCGCTGGTGTGCAAACCAGTATGCAAACAGACGAGCAACGTGAAAAATTTCTTGACCTGCGTGCGCAGTTATTCAACCAAATCCACGACCCAAATATTGTGCTGCGATTTTTTACAACGCGTGACGCGGTTGCAGAAAATACGGACTATGAATTCGACCAACCTGTATTACAGAAAATTTACGACAAATGGCATTCCCAAGGGTTAAAGATATTTTTAAATAATTATTATATTGTACTTTCTGTTCGTGGTGCGCATGCGCGTGATAAACTAAATCAGTATGGAAATTATATTGAATCGATACTTGCGCCATATAAACCAAAAATGCTTGAAAACAAATCTCGGGATAATATGGCAAAGTTTTTTGGTCGTATCTTATCACCGATTACAAAGCCAACGCCGGCGGTGTGTGATGATAAAATCACTGAAAACGCAACAGTTGATGATGTGGAATTTTTATCAAACGGAACAGTTAAATATATAAGTGGTAATTATGAATACTATGCGGCACTTTTATCTTTCCGTGCAGCACCAGATTATTTGGACGAAGATTTTTTTGATTCTGTGAATACGATTCAAACTGAAATGATTTGTATGAACGGATTCAAAATAATGAATTCCGCAGATGTAGAGGCGGTAATGCGCCAACGCCGCAGTGTTGCAAACAAAGAAAATGATTCAACCGAAGAACAAATATCAAGTGCGGAATCGGTCATGGATGAAAATGTTTCCGGAAACCAAACTCTTGTAAATTATTATCCGCTGTTTATGATATTTGCGAAAAGCGAAGCGGAATTAAAAGAACATGTTGATGAATTCAAAAAGATTTCTGCATCATTTGGCGTATCGCCAATCCAAGAAAGTTTCGCGACCAAGGTTTCATGGTTTTCAATAATACCTGGGTTTGATACATTCCCGCGGACTTTCAAAATGTTGTCGCGTGCGGCGGCAATCAGTGTTCCAATGTCGTCCGCACCACGCGGTATATCAAATTCTGATTGGGGTCCGGGGCCACTTGTTATATTCCCAACGGCACAAGGCACACCGTATCAGTTTCAATTTCATGTGTCGGATAAACCGGCGGCGGTTGGACATACACTTACAATCGGTCCGACCGGTGGTGGTAAAACAACATTGTTCTCGTTCCTTATTGCACAGTCAATGCGACATCAGAAATTAAAGGCATTTTTCTTTGATCGGAATAAAGGCGCAGAAATCTTTACACTTGCGACCGGTGGAAAATATATAACGATGCAAGGCAAAGAAAAAAATGAAACAAATTTCCTTGCACATCTGAACCCACTAAAAATGTCGGATACTGCGGCAAACCGTGGATTTTTGCGGCGGTGGTTGGCGATGATTTCCGAACAATCTGACCCACTTTCCGAAGATGAAATTGCGCGCGCGGTTTCGGTGAATTTTGATTACTTGGTTGATAAAGACAGAATGTTGAAAAATTTATGGGAAAGTTGTTTTTCATCGTCCGGCAAAATGCGCGCCGCATTAAAGAAATGGGTTGACCCATTACAATACGGCGACATATTTAATGAAGAAACGGATACGCTCGATTTGCAATCTCGTTTGACCACTTTTGATTTTACCGAAATTTTACAAGACCCCGTCCTTGCGCCCGCGGTGATATCATATATATTGCATAGGATAAATAACACAACTGTATCCGGCGGAAATCCTTCACTTATTATGATTGACGAAACAGCGCCTATGCTGGAAAATAAAATGTTTAGGGATAATTTTATCGCCGGTCTCCAAGAAGGACGCAAAAATCGCCAGGCATATATGGTCGCATTTCAACGCGCAAATGTTTTGGATAAACTTGGAATTGGCGATGTTGTCCGTGGCCAGGCGCAAACGATTATGTTCTTCCGCAATCCGGCGGCGGATGCGGCGGACTATGAACATTGGAATTTGAATCCACTGGAAATGGCGTTCATCCAAGGCAAGGCCTACCCTAACCTAAAACGTGCGGTTTTATTGTCGCGCCCGGTCAATAATGAATCAGTGATTTTGAATACTGAACTTGGGGGACTCGGCAGTTTACTAAAATTATTCGAATCAGGTCGTTCATCGGTTTTACTCGCCGAGGAACTTTATCGCCAATACGGTTCGGCGTTTGTTGCGGAATATTTAAAAAAACAAGGTGCAGGCGATATATAATATGTTAAAAAAAATTTTATTTTTTATTCTATTGCCTTTTGCAGTGTTCGCTGATGATTGTGTGCAGTATAAAAAAACACCTTTTGTAAATATTAAAAATCCAGAATGGACGAAAACTGTTGAATTGTCCGATGACCCAATGGATGAATACAATGGAAAATATTTTTCTTTCAAATTGCATGGAACAACCGAAACAAGTTTTATGGAAAAATATAATATCGATTTTAATGTTATTCCCGAACGCGATGGATACTGTGTGATTGTAAATGGTGTTGATGCAACCGTTGGTTATGAAAATTTTTTGGTTAAAATTGATAAATCGCATAAAAAAAATTCTTGTTCATATAACGCTGTTTTGAAACACGAAGAAAAACATATAGATGCATATTTATCGATATTAAATGATATGGAACCCGATATAAAAAACTCAGTTTTTAACGCGATGAATTCGATAATGCCAATATACGCGCCCGACATAGAAAGCATAGATTTATTACTTGAAGACATGTATAAAAAACTTGAAAATCATCCTGAACTTGTTTTGCTTCATCAAAAAATAAATGCGGCCCAAGAAATTCGTAACAAACATATCGACCAAGACGAAAATAATTACGAATTAAAGCAATGTGAATAAATTGTAAAAAAAAATCGCCCTTTGGCGATTTTTTATTTAATAGTTATTCCTAAGAACATATATGGTTTGCTGTGTTACAGGTTTGACCACTACTGGGGCAATCCGATTCTATGCTGCATCCGCACTCAGCGGTGCCGCTTTGAAAAACACCACTACAGCAAACCGATGCAGAAGGGGGCTTGCCTGCCACAACCACTCCATACGCCCCACAACTCGGTGCGGGGGCTTGTGGTTCTTCCAAACTATACAACCAACAATAATTATCATCGTTCGCATGTCCATCAACATACCCCGCACAGGTAAGTTTTTCTTGTTTCGTTTCCACAAATCCCGCGGTCGCAAGTTTACCCGAATCGGTTGATGAATTGTATGTTGTGGAACCATTATACACACCAACCGAACCAACCGAACCCGCGGTGCCGGTATATGTAACAACATTACCCGATGTTCCCGCGGCAATAATGTTTTGTTTTAACGCAAGTCCCTGTGCCAATGATGAACCGGTTATGTATCTATCGTAATCGCCGGACGGCCACATTCCTTTATTACCGAAATCCGTATCATATGCATTAACAGCACTGGTCTCTGTTGATGTCCAGGAAAGTGTGTTGTTAAGGCTGGTCCATATGCTACTTAATTCATTTGCCACGACACGAACCGTTGGAACAACGTTATCATAAGTTGCGGCGGTATAATGGGACAGATTAGGATTGGGCATGTTACTCACTGTCCCGTGATCCACGACACCAACCGTATTACCATTCAATGCGGTGCCGGCAGAATTAGTTAAAACCAATGCTGGAACATATGCAGTAATTCCTTCTTTTGGGTTTTCATAAAACAACACCTTGTCTGTGGTGATTTTATCTTGTTTTGTGGTATCGACATAGTATTTGGATGTAACGGTTTTCTGGTCCAATAGTTCCTGGGCCGTTGGGTCCGCAAACGCCGGCATTGCAACCACCGCCGCGATTATTGATGTTGTTATCAATGTTTTTCTCATAAAAATCCTCCTTTCGTTTTTTTATAAACACCAAAAAACCACCGAAATTCTTTCATGTGGTTGGAGGTTCAGAACTATAATGTGTTGAATAGTGGGCTTATTCTATATATTCACCGCCCTCCAACCACACCGGGCTGGAGGTGTTTTATGTCCCCACGGACAAACACATTCAAGGGTTCTGACACCCCATCGATGGAATTCCCATCGACACAGGTATAATATCACAAAACCCAAATTGTTACAATAGAAATATTAGTAGAAAGTATTAGTGGTTAGTATAAGTGCGACGTCATCCCGGCGAAGGCCGGGATCCAGTGTGAGCGGCAACGAACACCTGCGTCGCAGACAATTTTATTATCACTGCGGGACAGTCAACCTTCGCCAAGGCTTCGGTTGATGGATCCCGCGCTTCTGCGGGATGACATTATTAACACTAACCGCTATAGACTTACACTAACAACTCAAACTTCTCTCTCATCTTATTCAATTCATCGTCTATACGGCGGATTTTTTCGCTTACATCATTTTCACCGGAAAGCCCACGCACAGTCAAATCACGTTTTTGTTTTTCTAAACTTTCAATATATTTTTGCAATTTTAATGATACTAAATATTTTTCCGCCGCATCAAAAGATAAACCGCAATCCGGCGTATTTTCAGAAAAATCAAGATTAAATTTACTGATAAAATCACCGTATCTTTCGGCAAGTGTCGGATATTTATTTATAATTGAAATAATTGTATTTTTAACAATTGTATCAATCTCTGGTACTTCTATACGCACGGTTTCCGATGTTTTTTTCCATTTATGCCAATTGTTAAATTTGCGTGATTCGTATTCATGTTCATATTCTGCGCGTAATAATTTATCAGTTATTTTTTCAAGTTCTTTTTTTAAAAACTTTTCTGCCTGTGTTCGTCCCGCCGGAGTATTTGTTAAAAAATTTTTATTTACGATGTTCCAAAGGAAGTCAACCAATGGCACCGCAGAATCAATAATTTTTTTCATATCATCTGGATTGCCTTTGCGCAGAATTTCATCTGGGTCTTTGCTGCCGGTTACGAAAGCAAATCGCACATCGGAATTATCACGCAAGAACGGCATAATTATTCCACATGCGCGCGCGGCGGCCTTTTGCCCTGCCCCGTCGCCATCAAAACAAAAAACAATATTCCGATTTGCTTTGCATAAAATCACAATATGGTCTTCGGTAAGTGCTGTCCCAAGGGGCGCGACAGTTTCACCAAAACCATGACATTGCATTTGAATTGCATCAATTTGACCTTCGACAATTATGGCACGATTTGCACGATGAATCGCTTCGCGTGCGAAATTAAAACCGAACAAAGTTTGGCGTTTGTGAAACATTTCTGTATCGGTCGTGTTGATATACTTTGGTTCAGACCCGTCTAAACTGCGCCCAGAAAAAGCAACAATTTGTCCACGCGCATTAAAAATTGGAAACATCAATTTATCACGAAAAAAATCATACATTCCGTATTCGCCGCGCCGCGCAAGACCGGTCGCAATAAGTTTATCTTGTTTCACATTTACAAACTTATTCGAAATAATATTATTTTTTGGCGCATAACCAACGCCATACTTTTTTATCATATCATCACTAAACCCGCGGCCGCGAACGTATTCCAAAGCATGCGCACCATCAGGTGTGAAAAGTTTTTCCGCGTATAATTTTGCGGCCGCCGCAGTGATAGAAATATAAGATTCTTCCGCATCAATTTGTTGTTGTGATTTTGGTTTATATTCTGGCAATTTTAATCCGGCCATATCCGCAAGTTCCGCAATCGCGGCCTTGAAATCAATATGCTGCGATTCCATAGTAAAAGAAATAATATCGCCATGCTTTCCGCAACCAAAACAGTGGAAAAAACCTTTGTCTTCATTGACGGAAAAAGACGGAGTTTTTTCATTATGAAACGGACAACAACCCCAATAATTTTGACCTTTTTTAACAAGCGGTACGCGCCGCGAAACAACATCGACAATCGAAAGTCGTTCACGCAATTGGTCAGTAAAATTATTGTCATATTTCGTCATTTGTTGTGTTTTTCTGCATGTTTTAATAATTTTCTTGCAAACAAGGAATCAAATTCAGCCAACAAAAAACCACTTCTGTTTTTGTCGTAAATATACGCATGATATTGCAAAGGTAAATCAAAATAATACAATGCCAATAAAAATCCATTTATGATTCCATTTGTGGCCAAATAATTTTCACGCCATACATGAATTTCATGGCAATCAGTTTTATAACTTGCATAATCAAAAAAATACGGTGCTTGGAATACAAAACCAGCGCGCTGTTTTTTATGACGAACACTCAAATCAGATGGTGTTTGACCAATAATATTTTTAAAAAGTCTGTATTTTTCCGAAATTTTCATATTTTAACTCTTTTTACGAAACCGTTTTGTTGGTTTTTTATTATTTATCAAATCGATTGCGGTTTCTAAATCAGGCTTATCTTTGACACTGACATTTACTTTATTACTTGAAATGTACGCGCCATAACGACCGGTCGGATAAAAATAAATCATCTTGTCAGTTGC
>JAGCDW010000016.1 GCA_017650945.1 Alphaproteobacteria bacterium
ATAAAGGACAGCAAAGTCAAGGCAATGCCAACAATCGAAGATATAATTAAAAAAGGTATTATTCTTGCGATATGGTTGATTGTGTTGGGCATGGGGTTGCCACGTTTATTCGGAATGATAATGGGACCGATTGTTGCGTTCGGTTCGTATGTTGCTAATCTGATTTTAGATACAGTCGCGAAAATCGGGAATTTCGAACTTTCCGACACGTGCGCGGCAATAAGGAATTATGCGGCCGGCCACTTGGTTGATACTTCGATTATTGATGCCGAAACCGCCGCTGATATTATGTGTGTGCCAACGCGTATGTCTGGGTTTTATTATGGCGCAATAAAGTTCGGTTGGAAAATGATGGGCGCAGGAATCGGCACAAGTACTTTCACATTTTTAATGGGTTTGGTGTTTGTCGTTCTGTTCGTATACACCGCGTTTAAGTTCGCGTTCGTTGCGTTTGGTGTAATTGCAGATTTGTTCCTTGTTATAATATTATTGCCATTTACCGCGATTGCAGAAACCGTGCAAAAGACATCTTACAAAGGAATTGCCGGCGATATATACAATGGATTCCTTGGCATATTCAAAACTTCGAATCTTTCGTCCCAAGTTCGAAAGTTTATTGATGCGGCAATTTATTTTGTGGCGCTTGCGATTGTTGTGTCGATTGGTGGCGCGTTGCTTGGCAGTGCCGTAACTTTAAATACACAAACGCATATTATTACTATATTGGACGGCAATGTTATTACATTGTTGTTGACTGGCGCGTTGGTCGCGTACATCGCAACACATGCCGATGATATCGCAAAGTCAATTGGTGGCGGAATTGATGCCGCGGTTGGAACAAATCTGCAAAAAGATTTGAAGACGCTTTATAACGACACCAAGAAAAAAGCCACAGAATTTATCAAGGCATTGAAAAGCAGTAAAAAAAGTTAATCAATAATTCTTACGAAACTTTCGGCGACTTTTTTAATTCCGGTTCGGTTAAATGCGACCGTTAAAATTCCGCCGTTTGATTCGATAACTACGCCACGCCCAAGTTCGCCGTGTTCAACCAATTTTCCAACGATACTTTTAACCGTATGTGTTTTTGGTTGCGTTTGTCGCATGGGTGCTTCGTATCGCGGTGTGCAACCACCAAAATCTAAATAGCGATTGTCCATTTCTGTTATAAATCGCGCCGGCGAATAGTATTGACGCGAACCAAAAATAACGCGCGACATAGTGTTCGTGATAATCGCACGTCGCCGCGCCCGCGTTAGCGCAACATAGGCCAAACGGCGTTCTTCCTCCATACCGCCTTCTTTGATTGATTTGTCGTTCGGGAAAATTCCGTCTTCCCATGCGGGCAAAAACACAGTGTCAAATTCCAATCCTTTGGCCGCGTGAATCGTCATAACATTTACCGCCGGACTGTCCGCGCCGATTTCATTATCGTTGTCATCGGTTGTCATCAACGCCGCGTGTTCCAAGAAATCCGGCAAACTGTCGTATGTTGATACAACATTTGAAATCAAATCGCGAATGTTCGAAACTCTTTCTTCGCTGTCCGGGTCTTTGGATTCGCGCCAGTACTGCATATACTTTGCATCTTCCAATAATTTTTTCACCGCATCCGCGGGGCGCATAGATTGCCAATCAAAATCAAATACAGATAAAAATTCATTTGCGGCGATTCCTTGCTTGCCCCCAAAGTTTGCCGCACGCAGCCCGTGCATCAATGAACCGCCCATCGCACGCATTTTCGTAATCGCCGTTGGACCAAAACCGCGCCGCGGCCGCGTGATAACGCGCGCAAACGAAACATCATCTTCCGGGTGAACAAGCAATCGCACATACGCAATAACATCGCGGATTTCCATACGGTCATAGAACTTTGTCGTTCCGACCAAGCGATACGGAATGCGCGCGTTTGCAAATTCTTCCTCGAATCCGCGCGAAAGCGAACCCGTGCGAATCAAAACCGCAAAATCGGAATACCGCCCATTCGCATATCGCAAAATCGTGTCGGCAATCAGTTTCGCCTCGTCATAATTTGATGGCACGGTCAGGACATAGACTGGTTCACCAACACTTTTTTCATCCGCGGGGTGCAAGTCTTTGCCCAATCGTCCGTTGTTATGCCGTATCAACGAATTCGCCGCACCAAGGATATTTCCGGTACTGCGGTAATTTGTTTCAAGACGTATGATTTGCGCGCCTGGGAAATTTTTTTCAAATTCCAAAATATTTTTAATCTCTGCCCCGCGCCAAGAATAAATCGATTGGTCATCATCACCAACACAGCACACATTCGGCCTTTCAACACCGCGCGTCAGCATTTTGATAAATTGCATTTGTGCATTGTTTGTATCTTGGAATTCATCGACCATAATGTATCTGAATTGGCGACTGTATTTTTCACAGACATCCGGCGCAGATTCAAACAGTTTCAGCACAAGCAAAATAATATCGCCAAAATCAACCGCACCAACGCGCCGCAGTTCCGCATTATAATCATCAAGAATTTTCTTCGTCCGTGGCCCAATGTCGGGACTTTCAACATTTCCGCGGTCTTTGATGTTTGAAATTTTTTCCACCCAATCGGCCGCGTCGTATTCCTTGCCATCGGCGTTCATTGCGGCAAAGATATTTTTCAAAACGGCCTTTTGATCGTCTTCGCCAAAGATTATAAAGTCCGACTTTAATCCGGCGCGTGCCGCGTTTGCGCGCAGTATCCGCAAACATATCGAATGAAAAGTTCCACACCATAAATCGCGCGCATAAAATTCATTGGCACCGGCGTTCAAAATTTCCGCGATGCGATTTTTCATTTCGTTTGCGGCCTTGTTTGTAAATGTCAGTGCCAAAATTTGCCAAGGTAATGCAAGTTTCCGTTCCAAAATGTGCGCGACACGTGTCACCAACACGCGCGTTTTTCCGGTTCCCGCACCAGACAGCACCAAAACCGGCCCTTCGGTCGTTTCGACCGCTTTCTTTTGTTCGGGGTTAAGATTTTCTGGCTTTATGTTCATTGTTTCATTATAATCTGTACGGAAATAATAAAACTATGGTGGGATTATGGCAAGGGTAATTTGTTTTGATATTGAAACAACCGGATTCGAATATCTGCGCGGTGACCGATGCATAGAAATCGGTGCGGTGGAAATCGTCGACGGGAAAATCACCGATAAAACTTTTCACGAATACATAAATCCCGAAGGCAAAATTATTCCGCCCGAAACATACATGGTTCACAAAATTTCAAATGCGTTTTTGGATGACAAACCGAAAATGTCAGTCGTTGCACCGCGGTTTTTGGAATTTATTGCCGATTCAACAATCGTCGCGCATAATGGTTTGGACTTTGACTTTCCGTTTGTGAATCACGAATTGGAAATGTTGCATTTGCCACCAATTCCGCGTGCACAAATGGCGGACACATTGGTTATTGCACGCAATCGTGTGTTTGGCCCGAAAAGTTATACACTGGACGCGTTGGCAAAGTGGTTTGGAATATCACTGACGGCGCGCGCCGATGCGCATGGTGCATTGATTGACTCTGAGATTTTGGCCAAGGTTTATTTGGAACTTGAAAACACCGCGCCCGCACCGGAAATTTCGGAAATTGTCGCGAAACAGCACGAGGCATTTTTGAAACATCCAAAAATTGGTGCGAATTTTCCATACCGCCAATTCCCTGTGCCAGACGCCGAACAAAAAATCCACGACGGCTTCATGGCAAAATTGGGGGAATAATTTATCCCATTACGGTCATCATTACACCAGTACTAATCATGATAAAACATAATATTTTTTTTATCATGATTTGGCGTGATATATCTTCGTGAAAACGTTTGCCAAATAATTTTGCAAGAATGATTCCATATACGGCAACAAAAATTGGTTGAACTGATTGAATTCCCGAATCCACAATAATCGGTATCAATGCCAGTGCAAACACAAGGCTTAATGAAGCCAACCTATCAAAACATTCCATCAATACAAACATGCCGAATTTTTTACGATATGCGCCGAAACTTTTTATGATATCTTGACGAACGGGGCGAATAAATAACATTGTAAATTGCGCAATAAAAGATGTCACCATAACCCAAAATGCCACCGATACCCAGTTAGTATTTTCTAACAAGACTTTATAGAAACTTCCTTCGAATGACAGCATTATACTGGCCAAGCACATTAACCAAAAACCAGAATTTATCTTGATACGATTTTCATGGGTTAGATTCAAAAACACAGAAAACAATATTATTATACCAAAACCTATATATTGAATGGGATGTAAAGTTTCGCCAACTATTAAAAAAGCCCATAACGGAACAAAAACTTTTTCCATTTGAAATAATGCGGCCACCACAGATGTATCAAGTTTATTCAATGCAGCAAAATATGGAAATTGATATCCAATCTGTATGATTGATAACAGACCAACGAATAACCATGCTTCCAACGGCAATGAATGAATTTGGCCAAACAGTGGCAAACACAAAATCCCCAATATATTTGTCAAATTCATGTAAAAAATGGTTGTTGGCACCCGCTTAAAAACACTACCCAATACATAGGAATCAAATATATTGGATACAGCCCACATCATAGGTCCAATAAAAGCAACCAAAATTCCAAACAAATTCATAACATGGGAATTATATCATAAAACGGTTGGAGTGTAACAAAAAATCCACGACGACTTCATGGCAGAGTTGGGGAAATAAAGTGTTGTCAAACATGGCGATTTAGGATAAAATCGTAATGTTATAAAAAAGGAAAAAAAATGAAACCGCTATATGTTTTATCAATTTTATTGGGGTTGTGTGCCTGCGATAGAACAAACTTTCACGAGACGAATATAGAATGTTTGAATGTAACCTGTGTAGAGGAAGAATGTGACAACGTTTGGGTAAAATATAAATCATTAGAAGTGAAACCCGATACAGCCACATTAAAAACAGATGACAGAACAATAGTGTTTAAACTATATACGCAGGATGCGACTGAAGAAACACCGGCGGTTTATGCAGATTTTCAAATCTATAAAAATGAAAACGATGAACAACCGATGTTCTTGCATTTTGTAGACAATGATACCTATTCATTGGGAACAGATTTGCAAAATTGGACATCATGTCGTAAAGCGCGCAAATAGTTACCGTTGAACATATAGTTAAATAGAACCCAAAAATTCCAGAGAATCGTCATCCCGCGGAAGCGCGGGATCCAGTTTTTGCGAATGCAAAAACTTGCCCTGCAGGGAATGCGATGTGCGCTTTGCGACATCGCACATTTATATTTACTGTCTGCGACGCAAGTGCTCACATACGTTCGCACTGGACCCCGCGCTACCGCGGGGTGACGGCGTTCTGGAATCATTTACTAATTTCCAAATTTATTATAGTTTACAACTGGGCTTTTATTTCTTGGACTTCGTAACATTCAACGCGGTCGCCTTCTTTGATATCGTTATACTTATCAAAACTCATACCGAATTCGACACCCCCGGAAACCTCTTTAACCTCGTTCTTTTCGCGGCGCAGTTCGCCGATTTTTCCATCGTATACAACAACATTGTCACGCAGCAATCGCACAAACGCGTCCTTTTTAATCACACCTTCACTCATACGGCAACCCGCAACACGAATACCCTTGCCGACCGTGAACAGTGCGATAACATCGGCATAGCCAATAAAGTTTTCTTTCTTTTCCGGTGCAAGTTTTCCGGACAAGATTTCTTTGATTTCATCGGTGATACGATACACGACACTGTGATAGCGGATATCGACATTTGCCGCACGCGCCATATCACGCACCGCCGCATCCGCACGAACATTGAACGCGATGATAACCGCGCCGGATGCAGAGGCAAGGCGCACATCGCCTTCGGTAATTTGGCCAACGCCGGCGGACAGAATTTCCACCGATGCCTTGTCCGTTTTGATGTCACGCAACATATCGTTTATCGCCTCTACACTGCCCTGAACATCGGCGCGCAAGACAATCGGCAAAGTCAATTTTTTATCGCCCGTTTGTTTCGCGAATAATTCTTCGAGTGACGAACGCTTCATCGCGTTTGCACGGTCACGCGCGCGCTGTATGCGCCACGCCGCGACTTCGCGGGTTTGCGCTTCGGTTTCCATAACGTTCAACATATCGCCCGCCAATGGCACCGCATCAAGCCCCAATACCATAACGGGCTGTGCCGGTTTTACCATTTTCACGCGTTCGCCGTTTGACATGACAAGCCCGCGCACACGGCCAAATGTTTCGCCGACAACGAACACATCGCCAATCTTTAATGTACCTTCGCGAATAATCACCGTTGCAACCGCACCCAGGCCCCGTTCCATTTTGGCCTCTACCACCGTGGCGACCGCCGGCATATCCGGGTCCGCGCGCAGGTCCATCATTTCGGCCTGAAGCAAAATGGCATCTTCCAATTTATCAAGCCCGATTTTTTGCTTTGCGGAAATTTCAACACATTGAACATCGCCACCCATTTCTTCAACCTGGACTTCCTGTTGCAGCAAATCAGTTTTAACCTTTTGCGGGTTGGCTTCGGGTAAATCGATTTTGTTTATCGCGACAATAAACGGAACCTTGGCCGCGCGAATGTGATTTATGGCTTCGATAGTTTGTGGCATAATCGAATCATTTGCCGCAACGACCAAAACCACGATATCCGCCATTTGCGCCCCACGCGCACGCATCGCAGTAAATGTTTCGTGTCCCGGCGTATCAAGGAAAGTAATAACCGCGCCGGATTTTGTTTTAACCTCGTACGAAGAAATGTGTTGGGTTATGCCGCCCGCCTCGCCTGCGACAACGTTCGCATTGCGGAACGCATCAAGCAGTGATGTTTTACCATGGTCAACGTGTCCAACAACTGTTACAATCGGCGCACGCGGTTTCAGGTTTTCCGGATTCGGCGCGCGTTCAAGCAAATCCGCATACGGTTTAACCTCTACCCGCTTTACGGTCGCACCAAATTCGCCGGCGATAATTTCCGCTGTGTCCGCATCAATAGATTGATTTTGGGAAACCATCATTCCCATTTCCATCAATTTTTTGATAACATTGCCAACCTTTTCCGCCATGGCCGCCGCCAAATCTTTGACGACAATTGTGTCACCAATCGTAACTTCGTGCGCGACCTTTTGCGGAGCATTGAACATCGCGCGCGCCTTTTCGCGAAAGCGTTTCAGCGATGCTTCGGACCGGCGGCGATTCGCGCCACGCAGGCCGATTTCATCGTCATCATCGTCATTACCGATAACTATATCGCGCAACGATATTTTTCCGCCACGTGTAAAATCGCGCTTGCCACCGCCGTTTTTTTGATTTCGGCGCGTTGGCATATCATCGTCATCTGATTTATTTTGTTGCCGATGTGCAGGATTTTTTTGACCAAAATTGCGCGGAACAGCGACAGGCTCTGGTTCTTCTTCAATATTCTGCGTTGCGTTTTCACGGGCGGCAAGTTGCTCTTTGACCTGTTCATATTCGCGGGTTTCGCGTTCAATTTCCGCCTCGCGCGCGGCGCGGGCCGCGGCCTCTTCTGCCTCGCGCTGTTTGCGTTCTTCTTCGCGGGCGCGGGCGGCCTCCAGTACAGCGCGCAGTTTTTCGTCCGCCGGATTATTCTTGGTCGCCGTAGGTGTAACCGGTTCTTCGCGCAGTTCGTTACTGCCCGGGGCAACAACACGGCGACGGCGTTCCACAAAAACAGAATCGCCCTTTTTACTTTGCACCGCCCCCAAAGTTACAGATTTCCCAAGTGTCAGTGTCGCCATGTTTTGTCCTTTGTTTTATAATTTATCGATTTTCTTCTTCGTTTTCAGCAACCGTTATTCCGAATGCAATTTCGCGCGCCTTCATAATCACACGACCGGCAAGACGATGACTCATCGTTTCTTCGCCAAGTATTTCGACCAATTCGTCAGATGCCAAATCCGCCAAATCGGAAAGTGTTTTTATGCCGGCCTCGCCTAACTTCATAATTATCGGACGTTTGATAAAGTCAAAATTCAACAAATCGTCCGCCATGCCAAGTTTATGCCCCTGTTCGAAATAATCTTTTTCAATCTTTTCAAGGTACGCCTTGGCACGATTTTGCAATTCAGTCGCAAGTTCTGTATTAAACCCTTCGATTGATTCAAGTTCTTTTAATTCAACGAACGCGACTTCTTCTATCGTGCGGAAACCTTCGGACACAAGTAATTGCGCAATCATTTCATCAACGTCCAAACCGGTCATAAACAGTTCAGTCTTTTCCTTGACCTCTTTGGCACGGCGTTCTTGTTCTTCGGCCTCGTTCAAAACATCAATATTCCAACCCGTCAATTGAGAAGCCAGACGGACATTTTGACCACGGCGACCAATCGCCAGCGATTGTTGGTCTTCGTTCACAACAACGACCGCGCCACGTGTATCTTCATCAACGATAATTTTTGCCACTTTGGCCGGTTGCATAGCGTTCACAATGAACACCGCCGGGTCTTCGGAATACAAAATAACGTCAATCTTTTCACCGTGGCATTCGTTGATAACCGGCTGAATACGCGTTCCCTTGATACCCACAGTCATACCAACCGCATCGATGGACGGGTCCTGGGTTTCCACCGCGATTTTCGCATGCGAACCCGGCGCACGCGCCACAGATTTAATCTTGATAATACCTTCGTAAATTTCTGGAACTTCTTGGGTGAACAGTTTTTCCATAAACAACGGATGCGTGCGGGTCAAAAATATTTGTGGCCCAGAATTAGAACGTGCGACATCCATAATCAACGCACGAACACGGTCGCCAACCCCAAGGCGTTCGCCTGGAATAAGTTCAGTATTTTTTATATAACCTTCGGCCTTGCCATTTATATCGACATAAACATTCCCAAATTCGATACGTTTTACAACACCATTGATAATGTCGCCGATATTGTCTTTGAATTCTTCGTATTGGCGACCCTTTTCCGCATCACGCACACGCGCAGTCATGATTTGACGTGCCGTTTGGAACGCCATACGACCAAATTCAGGTTCCGGCAACGGGTCTTCAACAACATCACCAACCGATGCATCTTTGTTGTATTTCTTTGCCTCTGATACAGTCAGCATTGTAAAAGGGTCATATTCTTCGCCCTTTGATTCAGGCGATTCAATAACTTCGAACAAGCGTTTCACATGAATTGAACCATTTTTGCGGTCAATATTGGCAACAATATTAAATTCTTCGCCATATTTGTGCTTTGCAATTTTTGCAATTGCAATTTCCAATGAATCAAACACAGTTTCACGATCAATCTGCTTTTCGGATGCCAAAGAATCAATTGACAACAGCAAATCTTGACGCGGCATAGAAACAAACGACATTTATTTTCTCCCTTGGTTGGTGTGTATCGTTTATCTTTAAGGGCGGGGTTTTTCGCCCCGCCCTTAAAATTTAATCTTTTAAGAACAGTTTGATTATAACACCGAATCGCGCAATTGCAAATGTTTTTTTCAGTGTTTGTGTAAGTGGGTAGTGGTTAGTGGATTCTGGAATCTGTTCGTAATTGCCAATTTATTCCAGAAAAAAAAGTTCCCCTCTAGAGAGGGGTCCGGCGGAACCGCCGAGGGGTGTGGTGCACTTATCACTTACACTAATCACTAACACTAATAATATATTTGACGGCCACTTTTTTCGGCACTATACTTGCCAATGATGAAGATCATAGATAAATATTTTTCACGGCAATTGGTTGCGGTGTTTGTTATGCTGTTGCTAATTCTAACTGGGCTTGCGTGGATGGTCCAGATTGTTGCTATGATGAAGTTCCTTGTGAACAATGGCGTAAAGTTTATCAATTTCTTGGGGCTTACCACAATGGTTATCCCTTTTATCATATCAATCATTTTGCCGTTTGTTGCCTTTATTGCGGTTTTGTTCGTCTATAACAAAATGATTGGCGACAATGAAGTTGTTGTTATGACATCTGCGGGGTGTTCGCCCGCCCAGATTGCGCGCCCAGCATTATTACTTGGTGGAATTTTGGTTGGGATACATTTTGTTTTAAATCTTTGGATTGTACCGGCAACCCAGATGAAATTTTATGATATGCAATGGAATTTAAGATATGGATTGGCGCATATGACACTACACGAAGGCGCATTTAACGAAATATCACGTGGATTGGTCGTGTATGTCGACAAGGTTTCTGGATATGACCTTAACCAGGTTATGCTGTCTAATACCAAAGAAGCAAATACCCAAGTTACGATTTTCGCAAAAAATGGCAAACTTGTAACAACCATGCGCGGGCTTTCTATTGTAATGACCGATGGTTCATTGTACGCAATCAATAACGGAAATGTTATCGGAACATTTGATACGTTTGATATGGATTTAAGTATAGGCGAACAAAATAATGACTCTGCATCACGTGCGCGCTGTATGCCGACAGGGGCACTTGTAAAATCACTACATTCGGACCTTGGGATAAAGCAACGCAAGGCCGTTTTGTCTGAATTATGTAACCGCCTATTTGCCCCGATAATGAGTTTTGTTTTGGTGGCACTTTGTTTGGCGATATTGTTACGTTCTTCGTTATTGCGCCGCCGAACAAGTTTTGCGCCCGCAATTTCCGTAGTTGCAATGGCCGGGGTTATGGCAACATTTATGTCGTTGTCTAATATGCTGACTGGTTTAAGTGGACTTACTTGGGTTGGCGGCGGAATCGCCGTAATACTTGGAATAATAATGGTGGTTTTGCTTCGTAAATGAAAACAATAGGGATTATCTTGGGGATTCTGTTATTTTGTCGCGATGTTTTCGCGGTGTCTGTTGATTTAAACAGCCCAAAGACTATCAAGGCGGATAAAATCGAATACAACATGAAGTCTGGAACAATCAAGACAATCGGAAAAACAGAAATCACCAATAAATCTGGTCAGAAAATGACTTTGCGTGATTCATACATTACAAATAACGGTAAAAATTTAGCGGGAAATGATATTCAAATATGGCTTGGCAAACATATATACATTGAATCTGACAATATTTCGCGTGATGATGATATAACCATTGCCAAATCTGCAACTTTTACGGCATGTAAAAATTGTGATGATTATGGCGAAGCGTGGGAAATAACCGCAAACAGGGTCAAACACAATCTTGAAAAGCGTATGCTTTACTTCAATAACATGGTTTTTTGGATTTATGATTTGCCCGTAATGTGGTTGCCGTACTTTAGTATGCCGGACCCCGGCGTTAAACATAAAACCGGTTTTTTAACTCCCACCTTGGAATCCACAAACAAAATGGGGACACAAATAAATATACCGGTCTATTTTTATATATCAGACACACATGATGTAACCACAACTTTTTCTTACTTAACCAAGGAAAATCCGCTATTTCAATTAGAACACAGGCTGAATTTGTCGCATGCCGAATTTAGAACCAGGGGTTCTTTTACACATAATCGCGAAGGCGAAAATCGTTGGCATATTTTTAACGATGATGTCATTGAACTTGGCGAAAACGCTCGCGCTACAATCTTTCTTGATCGCGCATCGGATAAAACGTACCTACAAAAATATGGGTTCTATGATGAACAGCCATATTTAGATTCCGGGGCCAAGGTTGAACTTTTTGGGCAATCGGGATATATCATTGCAGATGCGCACATATTCCAAGAACTGCGTACTGATATGTATAATTATTCTGTACCAAACGGTAACATATTACCAAATATTCGTGGGGTGTATCAAACAAGTCCGTTGTTCGCCGCAACTTATGCCACACTTATGGGCGACATACTTGGAATATCTGGCGATGGGATTTCATCTGAACGCGTAATTGGGGAAGCCCGCATTACATCGCCTTGGACGATTTTTGGTGGCAACCGCATAACAGCAAGTGTCGCTGCGCGATATGATGTGTACAATTTTAATAATACACCGATGGTTGATGGGGATATTTATTCTGGGGTCCGTGATAGATTTTTGCCCAGCGGTTATTTGGAATGGGGATTGCCATTGTTTCGTCCCGGTGAAAAATGGACAAATGTTGTAGAGCCGCGTGCACGTATAACCGTAATGCGACACACAAAAGAAAATCAATTTGCCGCAAACAACGATTCAGCGGGTGCTTTGCTATCTGACGCGACTTTGTTTTCTGCCAATCGATTTTCCGGACTTGATTTATGGGAAAATGGTACGTTCGCTGATTATGGTCTGCGTTGGGCCGCATTTAATCCGAACGGCGAAACAATTGAAACTTTTTTTGGTCAAACATACGATTTTACAAAACGTGAAGCAACAGACCCCAACAGTGGTTTTCGTAATGGACAATCCGATTATGTTGGTCGCATTGGGTACAACAATATGAAGTGGCTTGACATGTATTCTCGTTTTCGTTTCTCGAAAGATAATTTTGGTTTACGCCATATCGAAACAAACGCTGTTATTGGAACACCACGAAACTTTCTAAATGTTGGACACATTTGGTCAAAACAATTTGTCGATGTTCAAACCGCAGCAGAATCTATTCATGAATTTGCCGGCGGTTTTGGTTTAGCTGTAACAGACCGATGGTCTGTACGATGGACAGGAATATATAATGCGACCGATGAACGTTTTCAACAACATAGTGGCGCGATATATTATGAACACCCATGCTATTATTTAAGTGTTGGTTATCGGCGCGATAACGCGTATAAAGAAGACTATGTTGGAAACACAACATTTCAATTTCGCTTTGGTATAAGTATGGATGGGAAACATTATTAAAAAGGAGAAAAAAATGAGAAAATTTATATTATTTATAATGGTATCTTGCGCGACAATCTGCGCAAATGCTGCAACAGTTATCGCCACAGTTGATGGCAAGCCGGTTACAGATACGGATATTACCGCACGAACAAAACTTATGGCACGTCAGGGAAATACTGCAACAGACAATAGGCGTCAGGCATTACAAAACATAATCGACGATAGTGTGAAATTAAACTATGCTGCGAAGTTCAATGCGACACCTTCGGACAAAGATGTTGATGCAGAGTTAAAACATATGAATTTGGGTGATTTAAGTGCATCTGAACGTGAAATGGCACGCAGCGCCGTCCGCGCGAACATTGCGTGGCAGGTAATAGTTGCACGAACAATTATGCCGACGATTGATGTTACTGACGAAGATATAAAAAAAGAAAAAGCTTCTTTGGAACGCGAACACGGGTTGCCAATTGAAATGACAATGGTTCGTCTGTTAAATGTGCCAAGCGACATTAAACTTACTAAACCTAAAAGTTGTGATGACGCAGTAAATATGGCCGAACGTTTGGGTGGCAAGCCACGGAAATTTACCGCCGTTCAATATGAACTTGCCCCCGATATTCGTGAAAGTATCGCGGGAATCGGAAAATTAACTTGGTCAAAGCCCACAGATAGTGGTTCAGTATTTTTGGTGTGCGATACAAAAAAGACCAAAGAATACGGCAAATTGGATGACATAATAAAACAAAACGCGATATATAAACAATCTATGTTTATCGCGGATCAGCAACTTAAACAATTGCGGCGGCGCGCGGTTGTAATCATAAATGATGACAGGTATAAAATATAATGAAAACCGTATTATTTAATTTGACCGGCGCAGAATTAGAAAAATTTGTTACCGATTTGGGACAACCGCGGTTTCGTGCAAAGCAAATTTCAGAATGGCTGTCGCGGGGCGCACCTGATTTTTCGGTAATGAAAAATTTGCCGGAAAAATTGCGTTCTGATTTGGACGCGTGCGCAGAAACTTTGCCTGTAAAAATTGTAAAAAAATTGCAATCGTCCGATGGGCAAACGACTAAGTTTTTATTGGAACTGTGTGATGCGGAGCAAATCGAATGCGTGTTGATGCGCACAAGTTATGGAAACAGCGTCTGTGTCAGTTCGCAGGCTGGATGCGCAATGGGATGCAAGTTCTGTGCAAGTACATTGCTTGGCCTTAAACGCAATTTGACGGTAAATGAAATTTTTGCACAAATACTTGTCGCACAATGGGAACTGCGTAATGACAAGTTTTCTGAAAAATCCATACACGCAAACGGCGATGCAAACAATGATGATGTGTCGCATATCGTTATTATGGGCACCGGTGAACCGTTGCAAAATGTCCAAAACGTTATCGGATTTATGGAACGCGCCAATGGTGAAATGGGAATCGGTTGGCGGCGTATCACCGTTTCAACATGCGGGATTGTGCCGGGAATATACAAACTTATTGAGTGGGGCCGACCGATAAATCTTGCGATATCTTTGCATGCGCCAAACGATGAACTGCGCAAGAAAATTATGCCAATTGCAAACAAGTACAGTATCGCGGAAATTATGGACGCGGCATGGAAATTTACCAACTTGCATAACCGCCAATTGATGATAGAATACTTGCTGGTTTGTGATGCAGACGGCAATTTGCTAAACGCTACGCCCGAATGTGCGGAACAATTGTCGGACTTGGTGCGCGGGAAAAATTGCATGGTGAACCTGATTCCATGGAACACGGTTGCGGAACGCGAATTTACCGCACCATCGGGGAATGCGGTGCATAGATTCCAAGATGTGCTGATTAAAAACGGAATTCATGCGCGCATCCGTCGTGAACGCGGCACAGACATTGGTTCGGCATGCGGACAATTGCGAATTAGGGGTAAGTGTTAGTGTAAGTAGTTAGTGAAAAGAAATAATTATGGGAGGCATATCGGCAGAGAGAGTATAAACCAAAAAGGGAAACATTATGAATATAGAATATATAACCTGCAGCGATATGCGCGAACATAATGATATAGATGAAATTATAAACCTTGGCAAAAAATATCCGATGGCGGAATTTGCTATTCAAGCACATCCACCGAAGTTTTCACCATGTATGCCACGATATGTTTGGTTTGATACATTGGTTCATGCGGCACGTGTGAACAAGATAAAACTTGCCATGCATGTAAATTCTGAATATCGCACAGAATTGTGCCATGGAAATATTCCTTATGCTTTGCGCAGATTGTGGGATATTCGGCGCGATGATAACACACCGGTTATCGGGCGTGTTCAAGTGAATATAAATGGCGGTAACGATAAATTCAAATTTTATGCGGGTAAAATCGCCGATATAATTCGTGCATATCCGGATATTAAATTTATCTTTCAATATGCACCGGCGCAAGATGCGCGCATCAAACGCCTTGGTAAACAAAATGTGCCGTTTTCACTGTTGTACGATGTTTCGGGTGGTGAAGGTAAATTGTCGCGTGATTCTTGGGGTGGTATTATTTTACCAAATCATCAAACTGGCTATGCGGGCGGTTTATCGCCGGATAATGTTGTCGAAAATTTGAATTATATAAACACACTGTTACCCGCAGATTATTCCACTTGGATTGATGCCGAAGGAAAACTGAAAAGTCCGGGACCTGATGAAAAAAAATTATTTGATACAAAACTCGCTGAAAAATATATTGAACGCGCAATTTCATGGCAATTAAAAAACGGTTATCAAAAATGAAATCGTTTGATAAATACTTTCTTGCTGGTTTGATGGCGCTGTATCTTGCCGGTTCGGCGCATGCACAAAATACGCGTCAAAATCGTCGCCGGGTAAAAACGGAAAAAGTTGCAAATGATACGACACGCACGCAAACAATTACGCATGCGACACCATTTATATCTTTGCGCGAACCTTATGTTCCAACGAATCCAAAAGTAAAATTTTCAAGACCGGACGAGTCTTTTTATATTGAATTAGAAAGTTTTACCAACACCGCAACCAACGATGTTAAGTGTGTGTTTTCGCCGTTGGTCGTTATTAAACCTTTTATCAGGTTTAATGATAAACTTGATATCGGTATAACGACGACACAGATGGTGCAAAATTATACGTCTGATAAAATGACAACGCTTACACACGATATGTATGCGTATACAAAGTTGCGAACACGTGCGGGCGATTTTACATTAAAGGCGGGTAAATTTTCTGCGATGAATTATGCCACAGACTTTTTAACCGCCATGTCTATAAATAACTTTTTTATAAACACAATGTATTTCAAATCTGGGCATTATTATCCCCGCGCAATTATCGGTGGTTTTAAAAACGATGAAATGGGAATACAGGTTGGTTATGCCGAAGAAAACAATAATGGATTTATATTCAACGGTAATGGCGGTGTTGTAATCGCAAGCGAAGCTTTTATTGAAGACGCGTTAAAGGGCGGAGTTTTGGTAACCATCGGAAAAGACAAAACTGTGATAGATTTTCAAATGACCTGTACCCCTAATAAACGTAATGCCTTGTTAGTTGAAGTTGTGAATATTGGAAACCAAACTGGATTTCACGGAACATACAAATATACCGGCAAACGCGGTAACATAGATTTGTTCATAAACGGATTTAAACAAAAAAACGATGGTATTGCCGGTGGTGCGATTGGGATGCGCCATCGCAAAAGTGGCACATATGCAACAATCGGCGCAACGTACCATGACCCAATGCAAAAAGATAACGAAAACTATGATAAATTCACACCGTATGCCGAGTTCGGAATTGTGCATGGATTCTCAAAATAAGACATCGCCAATTTTTGGCGATGTTTTTTATTAATATCTTTCTTTTGTTGGACTATATAAAGCATTTCGAAAGGATTTTTTTGCCGAATTTATTTGTTCAGCTTTTTTTTGAACATTTAAATTTTTATACAAAAAATCCGTGATGATGTTCAAGGTTATGTTTGGTGTATTCATTAAACCATCCCTTGGATCAAAATTCATTGTCATACCGAATTCAGCCCCCAGGTGTTCCCAAAGGTTATACCAATCAAATGAATCTATGGACAAAGGTACATCGCCATTGTTCTTGGATTTAACCCGAATAATATCACATGCATACAATGCGTTGTTCAGTTTGTCTTTAATTTCTTCCCTAGTCCATTGTTTATTTTTCATTTTGCGCCTTTTTATTCATACTGGGGATACGATAGCACCGGAAAATGTCGTTGTCAAAAAAAAATAAAAAAAGATAATTAGTATATTGACTTTATTTTATAAAAAATGCTAGGATTACCCCGTATCAATAAACATAAGGAGAAACCAAGCATGAAAAAGATACTTATTTACGGTGCTGCAATTGCCGCAATCGCTGGCTGTTCGGCAAAGGAAGAAACAACTGATGTCAAAGTCTTTGACGCATCTTGTGAAAAAGTTGCTGTTTTTGAACAAGGCGACATGATTGTAAAATGCCCGACAAACGAGACATTTGCTTCGTTACAAGAACAAGAAGCAAATGGTATGTTTGTTCCGCATGACGATTTTAACGTTTCAGAATTGGCGGAGGATGCGGAAAACGTTTATGTAAACGTGATTCCGGCGGGTGCGTACGACTGGGCGGTTCAAAAAGAATACCGTATTATGGTGAAAAATCCAACTTTGGATGGCACTTCGTTCTATACGGTTAGTGTCGTTGTCCAAGAATAATATTTTTCTTGTAAAATCAAACCGCCATTTGTTTGGCGGTTTTTATTATGTTGCAAAATCTAATAAATTGGAATATAATCCTAGTGTGTCAAAAAGGAGTAAAATATGTTAACACTTATATTTGTAATATTAAAATTAACAAATGTGCTTAATTGTTCTTGGTGGTGGATAGTATTGACATTGTTATTGGATTTTGGTGTGATACGCATTTTGTAATTACCACAATACAATCAAAAGGCCCGCAAAAGTCGGGTCTTTTTTATATGAACAAATTATTATTGTATTCGTTCACCGGTTACCGGATTACGTTCACCGTATAAAAGGCTGTCATCATACGCCGTATATTCTGTACCATTATGCCAGATATGTAATTTTGATAGGCTATGACTGTTATTGCTTAATGGGATATAAAATCTGAATTGATCCGACATTTCTATATTTATAGACGGTGTTGTTATTTTGTTTTGACGCATGTATATAACCTGATTATCCAGATGCAGCACATGTCCACAATCATCGGCACTGTCCGCACCGTGCCCGTATCCCACCGTTGTAAGCCCCGCAGTACACTTGTAACGTCCGCCGGAATTTCCATAATTAAACATAGACGAAGGCGCATAGTAGCCCGCACCAACATCAATACAAATATCACGCGTAAACACATTGCCAGCAGTAAAGTTTCCAGTACCCATGTTGGTGTAGAAAGTCTTGCTGATTGTGTCATACATTCCAATAGCTTTATCACTTTTTTGACGTGCCGGCACAAGGTTCATTATTACCTGATTATTACTGGTTAATGTAAAGCCATAATATTTTGCCTTGCCGATACGACCACTGATACCATTGATACCACCAACGTAAATTGATTTGTTTATTGTTGATAAATTACCAATCGTCAAATTCTGCGTTGTGTCATCCATTGAACAAGTGCCGTTTTGGGTATCCAAGACAAATGTGTGCTTGACAGTATCTGCGGTCGCCAATGTTGCATTGTTTCCGGCACTACAAGAAAACGCTTTCGTGGCATCTATACCGATAGTAAATTGTGTGCCACTTGATGACACTGCGGCACCAGTTTTTTTATTGGCTTCGACAGTAGTATATTGCATGGTAATGGACATCACAGGATTTACCAATGTGGATACATTGATTCCCGTGTCTATGTATTGCGTTCCGGTCGATTGTATAAACTCAAGTTGTTCATAACCAGTAGGCATTTCTACATATGTTCCTATATATGTTCCGGCAGGACAGGAAATTTGACATTGGGTTACGCTTGTTTTTCCCGAATCAGTATTATCGGCAAACCCCGTTGGACAATTTTTACACGATGCCGACCCCGGGGTATCCGCATAGGTTGCACCCTGACATACATTGCATTGTGATAAACTGTACGCCGCATCAAGATTTGAATACTTTCCAACTGGACACGGGGTTCGTGTGCCCGAATTCCCAAAATTCACAGGTGCCGGTTCTGCATAATATCCCGCACCAGAATTTACACATGCTTCGATTACAGTATTACTGTGTACAAAATTATTGGTACCTTTGTTTATGAAAAATTCCCCTGTTTTTGTGTCAATTATTCCGGGCTCATTATCAAAATTACGACGCACAGGTATAAAATTGTGAACCAGCGCACCATTTTCATATAGTCTGATATAATAAATACGCCCCTTAAAATTCTGGTTAGTTTGACCGGCCCCGTTATCAAACAAACGCATCGGATTATTCGTTACAATGCCGCCTTTATGCGTACCTATTACCGTTTGACCATCGTACGTCAGTTTTCGTGTAGTTGCTGTTAATTCAAATTCTATATCATGTGTTGATCCGGCCGACAAAGCATGGGTCGGACCATTCAAACGATTGTTACTGGTTACCACCCAAACCTTAAATGCGGACGGTGCCCATCCAACAGAAAATCCACTGTTGCTCGTCTGATTCCCAAGTATGTTAACATTTGCGTTCATATTCTCGGTTGTTCCAACACGGATTTCACCACGAATATTTGCGGATTCTGGTAAATATGAGGTGGTTATATATTGTCCCCCCGTACTTTCAAGATATTCAAGTCGTGTATACCCGTAAACCCCAGGTTCTTCAACATACTGCCCATCGGGACATAGTATTTGACATTCGGACACATCTGTCTTTCCCGATTCGGTATTATATATGTATCCACTGGGGCACGGCGTACAATCATCCAGCGCAGAATCGTAAAAAGTCGCCCCGGTACAAACGGTATCGGCATAACACACACCGATAAAAACGCTAATTATCGATGTTAAAAATGCTTTTAAAAATTTTTGCACTGGTATTTACAATCTCACAACATTTGCGGATTTCTGGCGTTTTTTAGCAACAAAAAACCACACAAATAATATAAAATTCTCCTTTTGGGATATCATACAAAACACTAAATGTTTGTGCAAATTTTTTTTAATAAAAAATCGATAAAAAAACTCATCTCACCACCCATGGTCAAAACAAAAACACCCCCAAAAGGGTGTTTGTGTTTTGGTGGGAGTATGCTTGCGCTAATCGAGCAGAAAACAAACAAGAATTTACCGATTTAATGCAGCGGGTGAAAAGCGTATAAAGAAAAATGGTTATGATTTCACCTGTGGGTGAAATTGAAAAAAATAGAAAGGTATGATACAATTATGACAAGAAGAATAAAAAAGGTGATGTTTAATGGCTATTATACTTGGTGGTGGCGGCAGTGCAGAACAAACCATTATTACAAATAAGTTATTTGAGAGTTTGATAGATTCTAAGAAACCAATTTTGTATATTCCTTTGGCATGGAATCATTATGATGAAGGTTATCAAAATTGTAAGAAGTTTTTAATTGGAGAATTTTGCAATATTAAACATGGTGAAATAGAAGTTGTACAATCTGCCGATGAAATTTTAAATAAAAATTTGTTTGATTATTCTGCTATTTTTATAGGTGGTGGGAATACCTATAAATTATTAAAAGGATTGAAAGATAGTGGTGCGTTTGAAAAAATAAAACAGTATACTGATAACGGTGGTATAGTTTATGGTGGCAGTGCTGGTGCGGCAATATTTGGAAAAGATATTGATTCTATTTTGTATATGGATACAAATAATGTTGGATTAAAAGATACAAATGGTTTTAATTCTTTGTTCGGTTTTTCGCTTACTGTACATTATACAAATCAAAGTGAGGAGAAGCATAAAAAAGCCACAGAATATTTAATAGAATATTCTATGCGTGAACCGATAATCGCGTTACCAGAAGAAGATAGCCTTTATACAGATGGAAAAATTGTAAAAATTGTTGGAACAAGACCTTGGTATATTTTTAATAAAGGCAAAAGTATACAATTAAACCCAGGTGTTGAATATAAAAAGGCTAATTTTACCAACATTGTAAAGAATGTTGGTGTATTCGAACAGAACAAAGTATTGGAAAACCGGAGCATTCGATAATCAGTAAAAATTAGTTGTTTTCAAAAACGCCATTATCGAACTCATAAAATTATTAAAAATCCAAAGAAAAACCGCACTTTAAAAGTGCGGTGTATCTTTTGGTGGGAGTATGCTTGCACTAATCGAGCAGAAAATAAACAAGAATTTACCGATTTAATGCAGCGGGTGAAAGAGTTTAAAAATATTTGATAAGTATAAATAATCTGGTATAATTAAGAATAATTAAGGAGAAGCCATATGGAAAAAACAAAAAAATTGCAAACATATAAAAAAGCTGCTACAACTATTGCCAAAGGTTCGTTAGAACATAAATTACAACGGCAAAGCAAGCTTTCAAAATGGTCAGTAGTTTTGCTAGGGTCTGCTCTTGGATTTGGGGTTGCAACATACATGCTTGAAGGAAGTGAAAAAACAAACAAGGAAATGATGGCCGAAGCAACAATGTACACCGCAATTGGTCTTGCAATTATTGCATTTATATTGGCTGGGATATCTTTTGAACCACTTAGAGTAGCTGGTAAAGATACTAATGAGATAGGGTTAATTTTAAAAGATTTATATTCTAAACAGACAAACGAAGATTTTAATCGTGAGTTAGTAAAACTGGCACCAGTTATTGATTCTATATCAAAGTATGTTGCTGAACACAGTCCAGAAAACCCAAAAGATATTCTTGGACAAATGGGCACAGAAAAAACAGTAGAGATTGTTCGTGATTATTTGAAAACACATCCTAAAGATGCCGAGAAGTTTCTTGGAATTTTGGCGGTTGCCAATGTTCCTCAAAAATTAATTGATAGGTATATGAGTGAATTTATGCCAAATACAATTTCATTTGACAGGGCTCGAAGCGCTGGTTATTAAAGATTTTCTTGTGTTAATAAAAGGGTTAGATTTCTAACCCCTTTTATCAATTTGTTCGAAAATTGGTAAAAAATAGTGTTTTTTGAATACGCTATTTTCGAACTTGTGCAAATATTAGAAATCCAACAAAAAACCGCACTTTTGAAGTGCGGTGTATTTTTTGGTGGGAGTGGGTGCGCCTCGATACGCAATAAATAAAATCAAAAAAATCTCGTACACTTCGATTTTTTAAGATTTTCTTAATTGTGTATTCTCGTATTCGCCATGCGCGCCAATTATTCACGAAAATTTCATTTTCGTATGGCACTGTCGTGCCATGGCGCTCTTGCGCATCCACCCACCCCACATTGCAAAATAAAAAATGACCCACCCGGGTCATTTTCTATTTTGGTGGGGGTATGCTTGCATTAATCGAGCAAAAAACAAACAACTATTCACCGATTTGATGCAACGGGTAAAAGAATTTAAAGAAAAATAGTTATGATTTCACC
>JAGCDW010000017.1 GCA_017650945.1 Alphaproteobacteria bacterium
ATAATAAAAATTAAAAAAATCTCCATTGTTCGATTTTTTAAAATTTTTCTAATTGTGCATCTTCGTATTGTGTGCTGCACTTCGTTCGCACACATCCCTTCATCCCACCTGTTAAAATCAAAAAATCCACCATCCGGTGGATTTTTAAGATTTTAACATGGCGGAGATGATGGGATTCGAACCCATGATACGGTTGCCCGTATACCACATTTCCAATGTGGCGCACTAGACCAACTATGCGACATCTCCGGATTTTATAATTTTACTTATTCTTCGTCAGATTCCGCGCCGTCATCCATAACATCTTCGGCAACCAATTCCGCCGCATCAACCGGTTCGTCACCAACCAGTGTTTCCTCTAACTCCGCATCAATATCGCGCAGTTCGGGGTTAGCACTACTAACCTCCAGCGTTTCTTCGGCGTTTTCGACGGCCGGTGTTTCCTTGTAAGATTGCACGAATTCGTGGCGGATTCCCGCGATGTCCAACTTTCCACTTGCGATTTCGCGCAGTGCCACAACCGTCGGTTTATCGCCGTCGCGTTCAACCACCGGCGTTGCCCCACCGTTCAAGTCGCGAACCCGTTGAGACGCCAACATCCCAAGTTCATATCGGCTTTCCACAAATGGTAATGTATCAGAATTAGTCGTGCGTGCCATATTCAATTCCTTTGTTGAAATATATTTTAGCCACGCTATAATGATTCAAAAATGGTCAAAATGCAAGAAAAAAATATAAAAACTTTATCCTTTGGGTGCCGCCTTAACGCGTTGGAATGCGAAAGGATACGCGGCATGTTATCGCGCGCCGGCATTTGCGCGGTGATTGTGAATACCTGTGCCGTAACGGCGGAGGCCGAACGCCAGTGTGGCCAGGCAGTGCGAAAAATCGCGCGCGAAAATCCAGGTGCAATAATTTTCGTAACCGGTTGCGCCGCAACAAGAAACCCGGGACTGTTTGAAAAAATTCCGGATGTAGTGGTTATTCCAAACGAAAAGAAGATGGAATTACGGGCGTATTTGGATAAAATATCGCAAAAAAATCGCGGCAATTCGTGTCCGGAAATCAATGGCAATTTTGACACAGAAAACAAACTTTCAAAAAAGTTTATTCAGATTCAAAATGGATGCAATCACGATTGCACATACTGCGTAACACGTCTGCTGCGTGGGCCGGCGGTGTCGTTTGAGTATGATGAAATCTTGGCAAATGTGCGTGCGGCAACGGCGGCGGGATTTGGGGAAATAGTCCTTACGGGTGTTGACGCGGCATCGTATTTGCATATAGAAAATGGCCGGCCGTTTTTAATTTCGGATTTATGCCAGCGGCTGCTTTGCGATGCGCCGGAAATGGAGCGGCTGCGCCTTTCATCGGTGGACCCGGCGGTGCCGGCAATCCGCAATATTATCGAAATAATGAAAACGGAAAGACGGTTTATGCCACACCTGCATTTGTCCATGCAGTCGGGGTCGGACACGATTCTGCGCGCGATGCGGCGGCGGCACACGGCGGAAATGGTGCGCGACTTGGTGCGATTGGCCGATGGCAAGGTTAGTTTTAGTTGGGATATAATCTGTGGCTTTCCAGGCGAAACAGACGAACTATTCAATGAAACTTTGGAATTAGCGCGCGAATTAAAACCAATAAGAATTCATGCTTTTCCCTTTTCGCCACGCCCCGGCACTGTGGCGGCGGAAATGCCAAATCAGATTCCGCGAAACACGGCCCGGGCGCGCGTGCGCGAAATAACGGCGGTTGCGGCGGAAAATTTACATGAATTTATGCAAAACAAAGTCGGCAATGTGTGTCGGGTTTTGGTTGAATCTGATAATATCGCGCGCACGCCGGACGACATACCGGTTAAAATCGCCGGCGCGGCCATCCCGCCCCGCACAATTTGTGATATCAAGATTACCGGTGCCACCGATGATATGTTATTAGGTATTAATATTTAACATAATTTTTTTTGGGGGGGCAGCCCGCAGTCATAGGCGTAAAACCAATAAAAAAACTGGGATAAAGAGAAAACTCTTTGGGGTGCACTGCTATGATTCAGACCCTATTCAATACTCCATATCCAGCAGTTGGCATCAGTATGCGTATCACTGGACCAACCGGTACAGACCATTTTATTCTGCTTGGTTGCCAAAGCGGCCGCCAAAGCCGTTCCATCAACCTTTTTATCCGCATCAGCCGCCGGCCAATTCCCGGTTTGACCATCAAACGTTGTGCTGTAATTTCCGGCCGCGGTGGTTTCGGTCGATGTCCATGTTAATGTCGCTGTGGCGGTGTTAATTTGATTCATCATCGCACCCATGGTCGGTAACCATGAACTGTTAGTAAGTGTTGTGACATTATTGTTGGTGGTATAAACCGGCGCGGTGGCAATTCCGCGCTCACCCGTTACCCCAAGCGTATTTGTTGTTACAACCGAACCATCCGCAGTTGTATTGTTTGTTGAATCATAAACATATGTACTGGTTGTTGCACCGATTTGATTCTGCTTGGTCGCCACAAACCCGGCGGTGGCAAGTTTATTTGCATCGGTTGACGCATTGTATGCATTCGCGGTATTATACACCGCAACCGAACCAACAGTGCCCGCCGTGCCACTGTATGTTACAACGTCACCTGAATTGCCGGCCGCAATTTTATTCTGTTTGTTTGACAATGCCGTGGCAAGACCCGTGGCATCAATCAACTTACCCGCGTCCGCCGCCGGCCAATTTCCTGTTGTACCGTCGAACGTTGTGCTGTAATTTCCGGCCGCGGTGGTTTCGGTCGATGTCCATGTTAACGCCGTCGGTGTATGCGCGTTAATCGCACCCATCATTGCATTGACGGTGGGCAACCAATCGCCATTGCTGTATCCGCCGTTGCCGTCGGACACGGCGGCATTTGCGATACCGCGTTCACCCACCGTGCCGGCGGTTGTGGTTGTGGTAACCACCGATCCACCAGCGTTTGGATTGGTTGATTGGTTATAAACATAGTTCGGTGTGTTGTTTGTCCCATCACTGGTCGCGGAAATCGTACTTTGACGTGTAATATCAACATATGCCTGGGATGCAACGGTTTTAAAGGCGGCCGGTGCCGGATCGGTGGCAAGTGCAGGCACAGCGGTCAACACCGCAATCAATGATAATGCGCCGAACACCCCCCCTTTCATAATTTCCCCTCTTTTCCTTTCACTTTTACGGTTGCGCAAAGCGTCAAAACGCGCGGTCTTCCGACCGGCCACCGTCATATTTCTTTTTCTTGGTGTAATGATACACTAAATCGGCATTTTAATGCAAGTGCTTTTTTAATAAGATTTCATTACTATTCACAATCTGTTGCTTTTTCGCGATAATTTAGTGAATGGCTGTTATACGACATAGGGATATAATGTCTGCGACGCAAGTTTTTGCATTCGCAAAAACTGGATCCCAGCCTTCGCCGGGATGACGGGCGCAAATGCGCCTGAACTAACCACTAACACTAACCCTTGCGCAGCAATCTTGCGCGGGATTTTTCCCATTCGCGGCGCTTTATCGTTTCGCGCTTGTCCGCGCGGTTTTTACCGTGACCGATGCCAAGCAAGACCTTTAACCGGCCGCGATTATTGAAATAGAGTTTTAATGGAAATATTGTCGCGCCCTTTTCATTCAGTTGCCCAATCATGCGGTTTATCTGCGCCCGATGCAACAGCAACCTGCGCGGGCGGCGTTCGTCAAAGTTCGTAATGCGCGCCGCGGTGGGCAGTTTCTGAATCTCTATACCCGCAAGGTATAAATCCGTTCCGCGTTTCTGCACAAACCCATCAACGATCGTTACCAATCCATAGCGCAGCGATTTGACTTCGGCCCCCGTCAGTTCGATGCCCGCCTCTATCGTGTCTTCGATAGTATAGGCGAACCGCGCTTTGCGGTTTTCAGAAACGGGGCCAAATTTTATCATACTGCGTGGCATGTTAAATCTTTATCTTTGGATACAGTTTTTTCACGTTTTTCATTACTATATCACACATTTTTTCAAATGGAACTTTTTTTATTTCCGCCAAAACACGCGTCGTATCAATTACATA
>JAGCDW010000018.1 GCA_017650945.1 Alphaproteobacteria bacterium
ATACCGTTTGTGCACATTCCGTTTGGAACATTTATCGGTTTATTTGTCGTTGCACAAACTACGGGCGTATTCAGCCAGGTTCCCGGTGGCATTGGCGTGTTTGAAAGTGTGTTTTTGCTGGCATTGCCTGATGGTGCGGACAAGGCCAGTGTCTTTGGTGGTTTGTTGGCGTACCGTATTATTTATTATGTGTTGCCACTGATTGGGGTAGGGGGGCTGTTCTTTGTGTACGAACGTTGGTTGCGTGCGCGTATGCGTCGGTGGCTGAACGAGGCAAAACAAAAAATCCAGAATTTTCCACATATTGGCGGAAATAAAAACATTGGGCAATAAAATACCTTGCCAAATGATATTTGTTCATGATAAACTAGTCACCAGCATTTAACCAGCGGGACTATAAAAGTGTTGTTTATATCGCTTGTTTCTTTAATTCGATTGACATTGATTGGTATCGCGATGTTATCCCTTGGCATGGGCTTGGACGCCCCACGGGGACGGATTAATGGCCATTTATACGCAATAAACATAAAAGGATTATCGAATGTCAAAAAGGATATATGTGGACGCGGTCCACCCGGAGGAAACACGCGTTGTCGTTGTTGATTCCACCAATAATCGCGTTTCTGATTTTGACGTTGAAACCACGACTAAGCCCCAGATAAAAGGCAATATTTACCTGGCCAAGGTTATTCGGGTTGAACCGTCGCTTCAGGCCGCATTTGTTGATTACGGAACGGGGAAAAATGGTTTTTTGCCGTTTTCGGAAATTCATCCGGACTATTACCAAATAACACCGGAACAGAAAAAGAAACTTATCGAACTTGCGCATGCGAACATCGTTGATGACGACGAAGACCCTGATGACGAAGGGGATGAAGTCGCAGACTATGATGACCACAGCGCGGGCGAAGATAACAAGGAATTCGCCAAACGCGCACGCGAATTTAAAATTCAAGATGTAATTAAACCAAAGCAAATCTTGCTTGTCCAAGGGGTCAAGGAAGAACGCGGACAAAAAGGCGCATCGATGACGACGTATCTGTCGTTGGCGGGGCGGTTTGCTGTTCTGATGCCGAATTCGCGCAAACGAAACAGTTATGGTATTTCGAAAAAGATTTCGGATCGTCCGGAACGCGCACGGTTGCGTGAAATTTTGCACACACTTAAAATTCCAAAGGGTATGACGGTTGTTCTGCGCACTGCGGCGATGGGTGCAACACCAGCAGAAATTTCGGCGGACTATGATTATTTGGTGAATCTTTGGAACGAGATTCGCAAGACCACATTGGAATCGGTTGCGCCGGTGATAATTCATACCGAAGATTCACTTTTGCGCCGTGTTGTTCGCGATTTCCTTTCGGCCAAGGACGATGTTCTGACTATTCAAGGGGAAGAGGCGTTCGAAGCCGCGAAAAATTACTTTCAACAAATGTACGGGCATGCGCCGCGAAAACAGTTGGTTCTCTATAAAGATGACGCGGTGCCGTTGATGGTCAAGGCCGGCGTAGAAAAGCAATTAGAGGGTCTGCATGGGCCGTATGTTCAATTGCCGTCCGGCGGTTCGATTGTTATAAATCAGACCGAAGCGATGGTAACGATTGATGTTAATTCTTCGCGCGCAATAAAGGAAAAGGACATTGAACAAACCGCACTAAATACTAATCTTGAGGCGGCGGAGGAAATTGCCCTGCAATTGCGCCTGCGCGATTTGGCGGGTATTGTTGCGATTGACTTTATCGATATGGAAGAAGAACGCAACAACCGTAAACTTGAAATGAAAATGCGCGAAGTTATGAAGCATGACCGCGCCCGAACTCAGGTGGCAAAGATAAACGCGTTCGGCGTGCTGATGCTGTCGCGCCAAAGATTGCGCAGCAGTTTTATCGAATCTTCGTATGTTGCGTGTCCGCACTGTATGGGTGCCGGCGTGGTTCCAAGTATTCAGACCGCGTCGATTATTCTGTTCCGGCATCTGCAAGAAAAATTGCTGGCCAAGGCGGCACAGAAAATCATTATGACCGTGCCGACCGATGTCGCAATTTATATCTTGAATCACAAGCGTGCGGAACTGAACACAATGGAAAACGAATTTGGAACGGAAATCGTGATTGTCGGCGACGACAGTTTGATGAATATCGACCAATATTCGATTCAACGCGTTGCGCCGGAACAGGTAAAGACCGATGAAATACTTATGGCGAACGCACCGTCAACGGATGCGAAAAAGAAAAATGCCCAGCATGCAGAGGCAAAGCGGACGACTATGACCGCGCCACACCGCACGCGCAAACGCCAAAATCAAAAAGGCAAAAAGAAGCCAAGTTTATGGCGTAAATTGGTTGGATAAGAAGTCCACTTTCTACAAAAAACACTGTTATACCGGCGAAAGCCGGTATATTTTCAATGTTATTGGGGGTTGTTTTTCCCGCAGAGCCACAAGATTTCTTATATATAGCAACAAAAACGCAACGGCTCGCCTTGCTACTCATACCTCAAACTATCAATCGGATTGAGTTTTGCGGCTTTTATCGCGGGCATAACACCAGATACCAGTCCGACAAACACCGCAACCGAAATTGAAACGACAACTGGCCAAATGCTGAACGGCACGTTATAGCCCAACACAAACCGCCCTATTCCCTGCGACAGGCCAACGCCAAGAACAAGTCCGAACATCGACCCAATAAACGAAATCATAATTGATTCAGACAAAAACTGCGTAACGATTGTTCCCTCTTGCGCGCCAATCGCCTTGCGAATACCAATTTCGCGCGTGCGTTCCGCAACTGACACCAGCATCATGTTCATAATCCCAATCGAACCCACCAACAACGATACCGCCGCAATCGCAACCAGCAACAGAGTCAAATAACTGCTGACCGTTTCCATAGTTTCCATAACTTGCTTCATATCGGTTATTTGAAAATCGTCTGCCACGCCGTCTCTCAGTTTATGCTGATTGCGCAGGACCGCGGTTATCTGGTCCGTGGCAATATTATTATCGGAATCTTGATAAAGTTTAAGTGAAATCATCTGCACTGAATTCGGGAAACGCGACCCGGCGAGCCGTTTCTTTAATGTTGTAATCGGAACTATTACCATATCGTCTTGGGAACTCATGCCGGAACTTCCTTTGGCCTTGGTAACACCAATCACGGTCATGGGGGTATTGCGCACACGGATTATTTCACCCACGGGATTTTTAGGCATGCCCAATTCTTCGGCCGTTTCTGGGCCAATCACTGCGTATGTCGCCGCGGTTTTGACCGCGTTCATTTCAAAGAACGCGCCATATTCCATTTCTATATTTTGCACGGTTGCATAGCCGGGATACACACCGACCATTGATGTAGACCAATTTTTATTTCCATAGACCACCTGGGCACTGCTGTTTTCAACCGGGGACACCGCCGCGACATCGGGCAGTTGCGCGATATAATCGACATCGTCCAGTGTCAGTGTCATACGATTACCCGACCGCACACCCGCACTCTGCGCCGCGCCTGCGCGAATCATAATCGTGTTTGTCCCAAGTGATGAAAATTGGTCAGTAATTGATTGCTGAACCGTTTCGCCAACCGCGACCATAATCACAACGGCCATAATTCCGATGACTATCCCCAGCACCGTCAAAAAAGACCGCATTTTGTTTCCGGAAATCGACAACCAAGATTCATGTGCAATATCATAGAACGTCATTTTCTGCGCGCCTTTTGTTCGGATTTAAGCAGCACCGATTCATTTTTAGGAATCGGCCCATCGTATGTTATATGCCCGTCATAGATATGAATCACACGATTCGCATAACGCGCAATTTCAAATTCGTGCGTAATCATCACAATCGTAATTTCCAAATCTTTATTCAGTTTCTTAAAGAAACGCAAAATTTCATTTCCCATTTTAGAATCGAGTGCGCCCGTCGGTTCGTCAGCCAAAATAATCTTTGGGTCGCCGGCAAGTGCGCGTGCAATCGCAACACGTTGCTTCATACCGCCCGAAAGTTGCGTCGGCAAATACGTTTCAAATTTTTCCAATTCAACCAGTTTCAACATTTCACGCGCGCGACTAACCCTTTCAGCCATCGGCAACCCGCGATACATCAACGGCAACATCACATTGTCCAAGATATTTCGCTTTGGCAGCAAATTAAAATTCTGAAACACAAAACCTATGTATTCATTGCGCACTTTGGCCAATTCATCAGAATAAAGTGTCGTTACATCTTTGCCATAAAGTTCATACACACCCGATGACGGCGTATCCAATGCACCGATGATATTCATACACGTTGACTTACCCGACCCCGACGGACCCATAATTGCGACAAATTCACCCGGCATAATATCAAAGGTATTATCAAACAAAACCTGCTGCTGTCCCCCGATTTCAAGGGGAAAACTTTTACAGATTTTTTTCAGTGAAATGACCGGTGTTTTTTTCATGCGCGCCCCTTACATTGGCCGTCCACCGCCCGGCGCGCCACCCATCATGCCACCGCCACGATTATTGCCGTTTCGACTTTGACTTGCTTTCTTTTGCTGGCCCATATATCCGATAACAATCTTATCGCCCTCTTCTATTTCGTCCGAAATTATCTGCGTTTCGGTCGCGGTTACCAAACCCTTGGTATATGGAACCAAGACAACATTTGACCCGCGTTTAATCGCCAAATGATTTGCCGGCGTAATACTTTCATCAGTAACCTCTATAATTCCGTCAAAACTGCGCAACAACAGTGCGGAATTTTGGACTTTCCAAGTATCGCGCGCCGCATTCACAATAATCGTTACAAACGCCGTCATTCCCGGCATAAGGCGCAAATCTGAATTATCAACATCGATGACAACCGTATAAACCACAACATTTGATGTCGTTGTCGGCGAAAGTCGAACCTGGCGCACAAAGCCGTTAAAGGTTTGTCCCGGATACGCATCAACCGTAAAGGTTACATTTTGACCTTGTTTGATAACGCCAATATCCGCCTCAGATACCGAAGTTTCAATTTGCATTTTTGTTAAATCTTCGGCAATTTCGAACAGGTCCGGCGTTTGGAAAGATGCCGCCACCGTTTGCCCTTTGTCCACCTTGCGCGAAATAACCGTTCCATCGACCGGCGACACAATCGTCGCATACGAAAGATTCGTAACCGCGCGGTCATATTGCGATTGCATACGCTTTACAGATTGCAACGCTTGTTCATACGTGGATTGCGATTGTTCCATTTCCGCGCGCGCAATATACCCAGAATCATACAGCGATTTATTCCGTTTGTAACTACTTTCGGCCAAGTTTAATTGCGACTTTGCAGATTCCAGAGATGCTTCGGCTTCGTCCACAGATGCCTTTAACACCGAAGGTTCAATTTCAAGAAGTTTATCTCCTTGTTTCACCACGGAATTATAGTCAACAAAAATTTCCGAAATTGTTCCCGAAACCTGCGAACCGACATTGACAGTATTTACCGGTTGTATTTCCCCTGTCGCGGTTACGGTCTGGGATAAATTGCCGCGCATAATATCCATTGTTACAAATTCTTTTTTTGCAACCTTGGCCGCCGTGCCAACAAAAGCATAAATTACTATCAGCGCCGCCGCGCCCGCAATGCACCACCATTTATGCCGCAGTATCCAATTTTTTCTTTTTTTATTCATCTTTCACACCTTCAAGTTCAGATTTCAAATCGCCGATGGCCAATGCCACCGCCGCCCGTTTGATAAACAAATCGTACTTTGCCGCATTGTTCTGCTTTTGCGCGGACACCAGTTCAGATTGCGCCGTTTGCCAATCAAGCATCGTTGCACGCCCAACCTTATACATACCACTTGTTACTTTTTCAGATTCAGTTGCGGACTTTAACAACGCGTTCGTCTGTTCTAAAACTTTCTGCGCGGTTTTATAGTTGTTATACGCGGTAAAGACATCCAATTCCGCGGCATTCGCCGTTTGCTGTTCATTATATTTCGCGCGGTCATAGTCCGCTTCGGCCGCACGCAGATTATACATATTTGCAAATCCCGCGAAAATCGGCATAGATGCCCGAATACCAATTGAACCGTTTATTTTGTTTGAATTCGGACTAAACACATCGCCCAAAGTATCATCGTTCCAAGATATTGACCCAGATGCAGAAATCGATGGCAAATTCCGCAGAAATGCCGAATTACGCTTGTGCCACGCGGCATCTTTATTCGCCGATGCCTTTAATAAATCCGGCCGTTTTTCGCGCGCAATCTTTAACAGTTCATCGATACTTTCGTTTTCCGACTCTGTTCCAAATGTTGACGACATATCAGCAATTGTTATATCGCCGTCCGCCGGAAAAGAAAGTTTGGTAAGAAGTGTTCCCTTGGTAATTTCCCGATTATTTTTTGACCGTTCCAACGACAATTTCGCGCCCGCCAGCGTGGTTTCCGCCTTTAACACATCGGCACGCGCAACCGCGCCCGCCTTGAACTTTTTATTTGCAGTATCATACGCGGTCTGCGCCACGGTTAGTGCGGATTTCGACGCGGCAACATCCGCATCGGCATTCAGTAATTCATAATAAGACCCAACAAGACCATAAACAAAATTTTGCACGGTGGAACTAAAATCAAACCCGGCGGCACGATACGCGGCAATCATCTGATTCATATCCGCCGTCCTTTTTCCAAAATCAAATATCAAATAAGATGCGGAAATCGACGCCCCGTATCCCCAATCTTCCCATTCGTGGTCACGATAACCCTTGCTTGCATTAACGCCGGCACTTACACTTGGTAAATAACTGGCATATCCGGCATTTTTACTAAAATGACTTGACCGCAACGATGCATACGCCGCCGCCGTTTGCGGATTCCGACATAGCCCAAGTTTTATAATATCTTGCAATGATTGAACACCATCTGGCACATCGTGGCGCGTGGCGCAATCATCATCCGCCATCGCAAAAAACGGCAAAAACAGCACAATTGCGAAAAAAATCCCCTTCATCAAAATCCCTCCTGACGATATATTATACCGAAAAAATTCCTAAAAATCATTATTTTTATTAATTTTTTAACAACTGCTTGACAATTTATATATTTTGTATTACATTACAAACAACTTTATAAAAAGGCGAAGAAAATGAAAAAGAATAAGATGAAGAAATTATGCGGTGCGCTTTTTGTTGCAAATGGCGTTGCCACACTAATTTGGGCGGGGGCCAAAATCGGTGCGGACAATTTGGCGGACACCGGTACAAAAGCACCCGTTACGGAAAAGCAATCGATAATCAAAGAATTTTGCTCATCCGATCCAAAATATGTCGCCCTGGGATTTTTCGGGGCAATGACATTGATTGGTGGAGTAAGCATTATAAATAAATCAAAAGAAAAATAAAGGAGCAGAAAATGAAAAAAGACAAAGCATTACGTTTCATTGGTGGGACTCTTGTTGTCTTGGGGCTTGGTATGGAATACATTGTTGCGAGCACTGACGCTGATTATGTAAACGCCCCTTCACGGGAAAGCGTAAAGAATCCTGCAAAAGGTGCGACATTCCAAGAAGACATCAAATCTACCGAAAATTTATGGTGGGAAGGCGCACTTAGTATTGCTGTGGGTGTTGGTTTGATGGCATTGTCAAAAAAACAACAATCCAAATAATTCAAAACCGAAACAAATGTTTCGGTTTTTTTTATTGCCTTGGCGCGGGTGTTTTTATTAAACTGAAAATATGGAAAGGATTTTTCGGCTTTTTGTTGCGCCCTGCTTTGCCCTGTATACCGCGGTTGCCATGGCCGCCGTGCGAAAGCCGGCAATGTATGTTGATCCAAACGCATACGCGTATATGTACCCGTATATGAATAATCAAATGCGAACTGACCTAAACCCCGGCACCAGCGTTTTAATGACCAACAATCCAATTGATGTGGTCGTTAAAACCAAAAGGATGTCCGAACCACGTCGTGTTGTGCCACGACCTGCAACGGGAACAACTGCGCGCGCCGCAACGACCGCGCCCGCACAAACAACCAATTCAACCCGCCGTGTTGTCGCGCGCAGTGCAACGAATCAAACCACTTCGGCACCGGCCGCACGCGCCACGCGCCGTGTTGCGCCACGCACCGCACGCGAAAACGCACGTGTTACCAACGATACGACCGAAACTATAACTCCGACATATGACGTTCCAACCACACGTTGCCTTGCGGGTTATACTGAATGCATGGATAATTACTGCGCCCGCGCGAACACGGCATATAATCGTTGCTATTGCAGTTCGCGCCTTACCCAAATCGATTCCAAATACCAAGATGAAATCAATGACATGACATTGCAAATAATCCGCCTGCGCGGCGGTGGCCAATGGACAGACGAAGAAATGAACGAATATTGGATGGACCGCGTGGGGCAATATGTTGGCGAAAATTCTTGGATGCGACTTGAAAACGCAATCGATATTGATTGGCCGAGCCCCGAAGAACGCCTGCAGGGCCAGACGGTATTTTTAACCGGCCACGAATATTGTGTCGCGCACCTGCGCAACTGCGCATCAATGGCATCAAACATGCGGGACGCGTATCGTTCAAGGATATCGCGCGACTGTGACACATACGAACAAAATATGCAGCGCGTTCACGATGCCGCCGCCGCAATGATTGAATATTACAGTGAATAGTTATCATTTTTCCCGCATTGATTCACATACCAAATTATGCCGGTATATATTGCGCGCCAAATCGTCACTTATTGTATCCCAATCGGCCGCGCGCCCATAGATAAATTCGCACGGACAGACCTCTGCGGCTGATTTATTCCGCAATAGTATATTTCCGTCGCAAGATGTTACGAATATCGCGCACACCGGTATGAACAGTTTTTTCATTTGCCACCCTCACCATATTTACATTGTTTATAATTTCATTTGTTTGCGCGTTTGCGCCGTCGGCCACGCACTTTTCGCGTGCGATTCGCGCACCAAATAAATACGCACCAAAAACCATCGCACAAACCGCGATTATCAAATACTTTTGCATTTTTCGCCCCTAAAAAGAAACGCACCGTTCGGTGCGTTCATTATTGATTCATGGAGTTAAAGAAATCATCATTTGTCTTGGTCACACGCAGTTTATCAAGCAAGAATTCCATTGCCTCAAGCGTTCCCATCGGATTGATAATTCGGCGCAAGACATACATTTTCGCAAGCAAATCTTTACCGACCAGCAAATCTTCCTTGCGCGTGCCGGACTTGGTAATATCAATTGCCGGATAAACGCGCTTGTCGGACAATTTCCGATCAAGTATGATTTCACTGTTGCCGGTTCCCTTAAATTCTTCAAAAATAACCTCGTCCATCTTTGACCCAGTATCAACCAACGCGGTTGCAATAATAGTCAAACTGCCCCCGCCTTCGATATTACGCGCGGCACCAAAGAACCGCTTTGGCCGTTGCAGCGCATACGCATCAACACCACCGGTCAAAACCTTGCCACTGGACGGAACAAAGGTATTATACGCACGCCCCAAACGCGTGATGGAATCAAGCAAGATAACAACATCTTGGCCCGCCTCTACCAAACGCTTGGCCTTTTCGATAACCATTTCGGCGACCTGAATATGGCGCGTTGCCGGTTCATCAAAGGTTGAAGATATAACTTCACCCTTGACACTGCGTTGCATATCGGTAACTTCCTCAGGCCGTTCATCAATCAGTAATACGATAAGTTTTACATCTGGATAATTAGTCGCAATCGAATGCGCGATATTCTGTAGCATAACAGTTTTACCGGTGCGCGGTGGCGCAACAATAAGTGAACGTTGCCCACGTCCCGTCGGCGATATAAGGTCAATGACACGCGCAGACAGATTACGCCCTTTGTCGGTATCACCGATAACCTCCATCTTTAACTGTTCGTCTGGATAAAGTGGTGTCATATCGTCAAAGGACACGCGATGCCGCAACTTTTCCGGGTCATCACCATTTACGCGCTCAATCGTTTCCAACGCAAAATAACGTTCAGATTCATTTTGCGGTGCCTGAATTTGCCCTTCGACATAATCGCCGGTCTTTAACCCATATTTTTTAATAAGGTTCGGCGACACATACAAATCATCCGGCCCGGCCAGGTAATTGCTTTCCGGCGCGCGCAAGAACCCAAAACCATCTTGCAAGCGTTCAAGAACACCGTCACCAATAAGTGTGATTTTTTTATCCGCCGC
>JAGCDW010000019.1 GCA_017650945.1 Alphaproteobacteria bacterium
ACCGATGATATGCATAATTTTGTCCTAACATCCGCGGTGATGACGGGCATGGCGGATAATCTGGAAGAACATATTCGCGACGCGGCGAAAAAGATTGAAGAACTTGATAAAATCCGCGAGGAGCGCGCGATTGAAAAGGAAAAACTTGATAGGACCGCAAAAAAATACGCAGATGAAAAAAGTTTGCTTGATAAATTGCTGCGGCGGCGGTCGGCGCAAAATGAAAAGTTGCGGGGCGAACATGCGGCGTTGCAAAAAAAATTGCGCGAATTGTCGGCGCGCGCAAAAAGTATTTCCGAACTATCCGCCGGCGTGGGGAGTTCCGAAATGTCCGAAGATGCGCGTTTTTCAGTTAGAAAGTTAAATCTGCCGGTGCGTGGGCGTATTGTTGTGCGATTTGGTGAAAAGACGGCGTTGGGGTTAAAATCTGATGGGTGGCGGATTCATACGCGTTCGGATGCACTGGTTGCGGCGCCCGCCGATGGTGTTGTGAAATTTGCAGACAGTTTCAAAGGATATGGTCGTGTTATAATCATTTCGCATAAAAACGGATATAATACGGTGATGACGAACCTTGGGAATATCGATGTTGTCGTGGGACAAGAGGTTTTGGGCGGTGAACCCGTTGGGCGTATGAACCCAGACAAGCCAGAGATGTATTTAGAGGTGCGGCGTGGCGACAAGGCCGTTGACCCAGCAAGGATTTTTAAGGAAGAGTAAAAGAGTGATTAGTGTGAGTGGGTAGTGGTTAGTAATTTCTGGAATAAACCAGTAATTGCGAACTGATTCCAGATACTACTAACCACTAGCACTAACCACTTACACTTCCCACTAACACTTTTCCTTGCGGACGGGATTTTTTTATTATAAACTTTGCGCAAAAGGATTTTACTATGCTTAAAAAATTTTTCATTTTGATTGCCCTGTGTGTGCCAATGGTTGTTTGCGCTGCGCCGGAAAAGAAAAAAGAACCAATTGTTCATATGACGGATGAAGAAATATACCAGGAGTTGAAGAAACTTGCCATGGTGTTCGAGGTTTCGCGCGAAAATTTTGTTGAAGAGGCTGACGAACGCAAAATGTTAGAGGGGGCGATGAACGGCATGTTGGAGGCATTGGACCCGCATTCTTCGTATTTATCCAAAGATGATTTTAAAGATTTTAATGATAAATCCAGTGGTTCTTTTGGTGGACTTGGAATACAGATTACATCTGACCGTGGGGCGGTGCGTGTGATTTCGCCGATTGACGATACGCCGGCGGCGAAGGCAGGAATAAAGGCTGGTGACTATATTACCCATATTGATGATGAACCGGTGTTTGATTTAACGCTGAATCAGGCGGTAAAGAAAATGAAGGGAAAACCGGGAACCAAGGTAAAACTGACAGTTGTATCTGGAACAAACGAACCAAAGACAATGACTCTTAAACGTGCGATTATCAAGGTGCAATCGGTCAAGTTTAGTGAAAAAACATTGGCTGATGCGGACGAAGATACACCCAAGATTGGTTATATTCGTATTTCAGATTTCGGGGCGACAACCGCCAAGGATTTGCGCGATGCGATAACTAAACTTGAAAAGAAAGATGTTGTTGGTTACGTGTTGGATGTGCGCAATAATCCGGGGGGATATTTAACCGCGGCGATTGATGTGTCGGATGCTTTCCTTGACGGTGGCGAAATCGTTTCCACGCGTGGAAAAGATAAAACTGACATAGAACGCAGTTTCGCAAAGCCCGGTGATATGATAAATGGTAAACCACTTGTCGTGCTTATCAATCACGGGTCGGCATCCGCGTCCGAAATTGTGGCCGGTGCAATTCAAGATAATGGGCGTGGTGTGATTATGGGGTCGCAGAGTTTTGGCAAGGGCAGTGTGCAACAGCAAAAACCCTTTGGTGATGGAACGGCGATTCATTTGACAATCGCACGGTATTACACCCCAAGTGGTCAGTCTATTCAAAATACCGGTATTACGCCGGATGTAGAGGTTCTGCAAAGCAAAGTTGAAAAAATTGAAAAACGTGAAAGTTTTTATTCTGAAGCGTCTTTCCGGAACGCGCTGAAAAATGAAGAGGCCGAAAAGAAGGCCAAGAAAAAGTCTGAGGATGCAAAGGATAAAAAAGATGCGGATGACGATGATAGGGAATTGACTGATGAAGAAAAAGATGCGAAAGATTATCAATTGCAGCGTGGTATTGAAATGGTAATCGCCTTATCGAAAATGTCGGAACATGCACGCACCGCGGCAGAGTCGAAATCTGATTTAGATGAGTCTGATGACGAAAAGGCGGATAAAAAGTAATTGATTTGAATGTGCCTTGATATCGGTTTTAGCCGGTATTAGGGTACAGAAATGGAAAATTGGTGTGGCGGCGTGTCTGTTTTTTTGTTGACTTTTTATATTTTTGTGATACTTTGTGTGTAAACCAAAGAGGGTAACATGAAAAAAAATAAGTCAAATGTTTTATTCTTGGTGATGGCGTTTTTGTTAGTTGGTTGCCAAAGTCAGGAAAAAAGAAATAAAAAGATTTCGGATAATTTTGCAAAATATTTATTGCAAAAGGCCAATAAGGAAATGTTGAGTTCACTGACCCCAGCGGAGCGTCAGGGCGACGGTGAAACACGTATTGAGGGTCGGCCGTATAGTGGTCGGCATCAGGCCACGGCAGAAGATTCTATTCGTTATGCGGATGCTATTGAACGTTATGCCGGTGTAGCATTGAAGTACTATAATAATGGTGCACGCAGTTATGATGCGATTTGGGATTCTGTTAAAAAAGCGCCAAGACAAGCATATGGTCCGGGAAGTTTTATAAATGATAAAGGTGAATGGGAATACGGCGATCATGTGCAGGGTGGTGCGAGTGATGAACTGCGTTGTCGCGCCAATTATGATGCGTATCAGAAAACAATCAAAGCGCTTTACATTGCGCGTCAAAAGCGAAATAAACGTAAATAAAATAATTGAAAGCGTCCCGACAGGGACGTTTTTTGTTGGATTGTTTTGTGCATTATTTAATCTTGCCTTTGATTTGGAATTGGCGTATGATTTGGCGACATAAAAAACCTTAGGGAGATTAAGATATGGCAAATTTAATTGTTGATGGAAACTGGGCGGCGGCGGATGTCGCGTATCGCTGTGTGGACTTTGCGGCGATTTACCCGATTACGCCAAGTAGTACCATGGGCGAACTTGCGGACGAATGGTCGTTTCAGCACAAGAAAAATATCTGGGGCGCAATTCCACAGATAATAGAGATGGAATCCGAAGGCGGCGCGGCCGGCGCAATGCATGGTGCGTTGCAGATGGGGGCGCTTGCCACGACATTTACCGCGTCCCAGGGTTTGCTGCTTATGATTCCGAATATGTATAAAATTGCGGGGGAACAAACGCCCTTTGTTATGCACGTGGCGGCGCGGGCACTGGCCACACATGCGCTGTCGATTTTCGGTGACCACAGTGATGTTATGGCGGTGCGGGGGACGGGCTTTGCGTTGCTGTCGTCGCACAATGTGCAACAGGCACACGATATGGCGGCAATTGCGCATGCGGCAACAATTCGCGCACGCGTGCCATTTCTGCATTTCTTTGATGGGTTCCGCACAAGTCACGAAGAATCGCGGTTAAATCGTATCGATGATGATGTTTTGCGCAAATTGATTCCCGAAGATTTGGTCGCGAAATATCACGCATCGGGAATGAATCCGGACAATCCGACAATTCGTGGAACGGCGCAAAACCCCGATGTCTATTTCCAGGGGCGCGAGGCCGCAAATGAACTTTACGCCGCAACGCCAAAGATTGTGGCCGAATGTATGGATGAATTCGCGCGTCTTACGGGGCGGAAATATGGTTTGGTCGAATATGTCGGTGATAAAAAGGCGGAAAATATAATTGTTGCGATGGGCTCTGCGTGCGAAACGATTGAAGAAACGATTGCGCATTTGCCTGGCGGATTTGGCCTGATTAAAATTCATCTTTATCGGCCGTTTCCGGTTGATGCGTTCTTGGGCGCGTTGCCAAAGACGGTAAAGCAAATTGCGGTGCTGGACCGAACGAAAGAACCGGGCGCGGTTGGCGAACCGCTTTATATCGATGTTAAGTCCGTTGTCGGCGATAGGGCGGCGGTATTTGGTGGTCGCTATGGTCTGGGGTCAAAAGAGTTTAAGCCACGCGATGTTGCCGCCGTGTTTGAAAATATGAAACGTAAAACACTGCACCATAATTTTACTGTCGGAATTGATGACGATTTGACGGGACTGTCGCTGAAAACCGACCCGGCGTTTTCGGTTGAAGATCCGAATTTCAAGACCGCGATTTTATACGGTATCGGCAGTGACGGAACCGTTGGCGCGGTGAAAAATATTGTAAAGATTGTTGGGGAAAATTCTGATTTGTATCCACAATCTTATGCGGTATATGATTCGAAAAAGTCCGGTGGCCTTACCGCGTCGCATATTCGGTTTTCGGATAAACCTATTCAAAGTCAATATTTGGTAGAGGTTGCAGATTTCATAAGTGTTTCAAACTTTATGATTGCGCAAAGGTTTGATGTCTTTCGTGGTTTGCGTGCGGGCGGAACGGTTATGATAAATACGCCACTCGCGCCGGATGTGGCGTTCGCAAATTTGCCCGAATCTGTGCAGGAACATTTAATGCGGCTGCGCGCAAATGTCTATTTCTTGGACGCGAATGGTGCGGCGGCGGAACTGGGACTTGGGAACAGAATCAATACTTTTATAATGCTGAACTTCTTTAATTTAACAAAAGTTATTGATCCGGGGCGCGCCGCGGAATCTGCCAAGGCCGCGATTGAAAAGACATATAAGAAGAAAGGCATGGATGTGGTTCAGGCGAACTGGGCGGCGGTGGATAGTGCGGCAAAGTATCTGAAACATTTTGATATGCCGTCGTCGGTGTCGAACTTTGCGCCGGATTTTGTGCCGGCGATGACCGCGGATGCGCCGAATATAATTGCGGGAACACTTGGTGAAATGGCGGCGGGGCGCGGGGACGCGATTCCGGTGTCGCGGTTTCGGGTGGGCTCTGAATTCGGTGCAGGCCAATATCCGGTTGGAACATCAAAGTATGAAAAGCGCGCGGTTGCATCGCGCGTGGCAAAGTGCGATTTGGAAAAATGTATTCAGTGCGGGCGGTGTTCAATGCTATGTCCGCATGCGGCGATTCGTATCAAGGCACTGACGGCAGAGCAAGCGGATAAGGCCCGTGCCAAAGGCGTTAATGTCGTTCCTATGAAAACGCCAGAACTGGGCGCAAATATGTATTTCACAATCGCTATTTCGCCGGCGGATTGTACGGGGTGTGGGCTGTGCGTGAAGAATTGTCCTGTTTCTGCGCTTTCGATGGTTGATGCAAATTCTGATGACCAGCGGGCGTTCGATGAAACGGTAAAGTTGCCGGATTTGCCACGCGAAAAACTGAACCTTAGTATGCCAAAGCATATTGAACTGTTGCCGCATTATTTTGAATTCCCAGGTGCGTGCGCAGGGTGTGGCGAAACGCCTTATATCAAAATGATGGCGAATTTGTTCGGCGACCATATGGTTGTTGCAAATGCGACGGGGTGTTCTTCGATTTATGGCGCGAATTTGCCGACAACGCCGTGGACTTGCGATGCAAATGGGCGCGGGCCGGCGTGGTCGAATTCGCTGTTCGAAGATAATGCTGAATATGGTTTGGGTATGCGTGTTGCATTGAATCAGCGGCGTGATATGTTGCGCGGGTTGCTGTTTGAATTGGGGGTGAAAAATGTCGAAGAAATATTCGCGGAAACCAATATTGAAAAACAGCGCGCAATCAAAGAAGATTTAGCAAAGAAATTAAAGAAAATTGATTCGCCCGATGCGCGACTGGCGGAAAGTATGTTGGGTGATGTTGTGCAAAAGTCTGTGTGGATTGTTGGTGGCGACGGTTGGGCATACGATATTGGGTATGGTGGTTTGGATCATGTGTTGCACAGTGGTGAAAATGTGAATATTTTGGTTCTTGATACCGAAGGGTATTCAAACACCGGCGGCCAACAGTCCAAGGCGACACCGTTCGGCGCAAGTATGAAATTCGCAATCGGTGGGAAAAATCACGCAAAAAAGGATTTGGGCATGATTGCGATGATGTCGGGTGCGTATGTTGCGCAGATTGCAATTGGGGCAAATCCGGTTCAGGCAATAAAAGCGTTTCGCGAGGCGGAAAGTTTTAACGGCCCTTCAATAATCTTGGCCTATGCGCCGTGTATCGCGCATGGGTTCGCGTTGCAAAATGGGCCGGAGCATCAAACGCAAATGGTGAATACTGGGGCATGGCCACTGTATCGGTTTGACCCGCGTCTTGTTGTCGAAGGGCACAACCCGTTGGTGATGGATTCAAATGTTGATAATTTGGCGCCATTGGAAGATTTCTTGAAAACAGAAACGCGGTTTGGTGCAGCGCGTGCGGCGAATCCGAACTTTGATAAATTGGTCGAATATGCCAAGGAAAATAACGAGTATCGGACGCAACTTAAAAAATACATCGCGCACTTTGCGATGATGCAGGCGAACACGGTCAAAGAAAACGGGGAGGGATAAAATGAAAAAAATAATTTTAATTTTGTCATTGGCACTTGCGGCGTGCACTTTTCAGACCAAGCATCGTGGATATGTTTTTCCGAAAGATTTGGACGTGCAGGTTGCAAAGATAAAAACCACGAATCAGTTGGAAGATTTAATTGGTTCGCCTCAGGTAAAGACTGTCTATGGGGACGAGGTTTGGATTTACTTTGGTGAAGATGAAAACTATCACGGGCCGTTTCCGCTTTCGTATGATGAAAAAACGGTGTTGCTTGCGTGGGTAAAAGGTGGTCGTGTAACGAAAACGCAAATTTTGCACGATGAAGATTTGCCAGATGTGTGCATTGATTCGGACGAAACCGAAATTCCGGCGGCGATTGAACTTAATGCGTTGCAAGAATTGTTTAATAATATCGGCCGGTTTAGTCCGGGTGCACTTGGACAATAAAAAACATGTTTGCAAAATGTGCCAAAAAAGTGTAAAATTGTCGCAAAGGAAGAAATATGAGAAAAATTTTGTTTGCTCTTTTGATTTGTGGCAATGCATTCGCCGGTGATTGCGGACCGGGCTATGTCTTGGTTGATAGGGCGAAAATTGATGGTATTGTGGCGCGGGAATGCCAAAAGCTGTGGTGCATGGATTTGGAAACCGGGCGGCCCATGGGAAATGGAACGCGCGCGGCAAATGGATATGTGGCAACGACTGTGCCGGTTGAATTGTGCGATGTGGATGGTAATTGTATTGAATGCTTTGGCGATCGCAAGTGGTGTTCGGGTGCGGTGCGTGGTGTTTGGAATCCTGAATATGGCGCATATACGCGTGGCGGGGCGGATTCTGCGACGTATTTGTCTACCCAAAAAGGCAGTTGTTTTGATTGGGTCTTGGAAAAGCCAACATGTCCCGAAGGCGAAGATGCTATTTTACAGGATGGTGAGTGGGTTTGTGCGGTTCCTGTTCAGGGTGAAGGGGCAAAAGGGCGTGCGCCGGCGGTGCGTCGGACGGGAACGCGTTTGTTGCGTGGACGTATACAAAGATAGCAAATATGTACAAGATTATTTTCGGGCGATTTTTTCGCCCGATTGATTTGTTTTTCAAATATTTTTATGTTATAATGCGGTAAGATTAGAGAGAATGGCAATAGAAAGAGTGATATCATGCCAAGTAAAAAATTAGATTTTAAAAACGGTCAATATGTTGTTTATCCGACCCAGGGGGTCGGTAAGCTCGTGCGTACCGAAGAGCAGGTTATTGGTGGTCAGAAAATAAAAATGCTTGTGATCGATTTTGAAAAAAGTCGTATGACATTGCGTGTGCCATTGGAACGGGCGGAAATTTCGGGTTTGCGGCCACTTTCGTCTGCGCGCAAGATGGATGAAGCGATTGCCGCCGCCAAGGGCAAGGCGGGGGCCAAGCGTATGATTTGGGCGCGGCGTGCGGCGCAGTATGAGGAAAATATAAATTCGGGCGACCCCTTGAAGTTGGCAGAGGTTGTACGCGACCTGCAGCGGCGTAATCCGACCGATACGATTCCTTTTTCGGCGCGACGGCTTTATATGCGCGCGTTGGAACGCATGGCCCAAGAATTTGCAGTGCTGCATAAAATGGATGTAGAGGCGGCATCTGAAAAAATTGAAGATATTATTGGCGTGCCAAAAGAAATTGACCTTAACGCCGTTGACGAAGATGAAGAAGAGGCGGAAGCTTTTTCGGAGTCGGAAGGAAATTAAAAAACGTCCGTCGGGCGTTTTTTTGTGGTTAGCGTCTCTGAAATTGTTGCACGATTATGCACTTGTTCCATAAACCACTAACACTTACATTGTGAAATCTTCGCCAAGGTAGACCTTTTTTACCATTTTGTCGCGGATGATTTCCGCACTTGTTCCGTGTTTTAAAATCATGCCGTCGTGCAGAACATAACTGCGGTCCGTAATCCCCAGTGTTTCGCGGACGTTGTGGTCGGTAATAATCACGCCCAGACCGCGATTTTTTAACTGTGATACCAGTCCCCGAATTTCATTTACCGCGATTGGGTCGATTCCCGCGAATGGTTCGTCAAGTAGTATGAACTTTGGGTCGTTGGCCAGTGCACGCGCAATTTCCACACGGCGACGTTCACCACCCGATAGTGATGTTGCCGGATTGCGGCGCAGGTGCGATATTGAAAATTCTTCAAGTAATGCGTCTAATTTTTGTTTCCGGATTTTGCGGTCGGGTTCGGTAACCTCCAAAATTGCCATGATATTTTCTTCAACGTTAAGGCCACGAAAAACACTATTTTCCTGGGGCAAATATCCGATATGCAGGCGGGCGCGTTGGTAAAATGGTAAATTCGTTATATCTTGGGAATTCAAAAATATGCGACCGCGTGATGCCTTTAATTGGCCGGTTATACAATAAAACGCCGTCGTTTTGCCCGCGCCGTTCGGCCCAAGCAGGCCCACAGATTCGCCCTGGTGCGCAATCATCGATATGTCGCGCAGAACAACGTGGTTGCCATATGACTTTGATAGATGTTCAATTTTTAATACAGATTGTTTCATTTCTATTCACCAAGTGTTATTGTTAATTCGGATGTTTGGATTAAACCCTGTTCTTGGGATATTATATTCACATTTCCAATCATATGCAAAACTTTGGTTTTTATTTCGTATTCACCACCGTCAGCCGAAAATTTTACGAAATCTTTTTTGCCATGATACATTTTGGTCATGTTTCCATTTATGTTTTCAAATATAACCGTGTCAGGTCGGTCGTATTCCAATCGCCCGGTTGCGGCGTTTATTTGAAAAGGGTTGCCTTTTGAGTCGGTGCCGGCAAGCGATGCCCCAGACATTTTAAATCGATTTTGCATCACGTCGGTCATGTTTATGATTGAAATTGGTGTCCACAATAATTGATGTGTGAACAGTGCGCCCGCGACCAGTGCCGCAATCATTGTGATGCCCCAGCCTGTGAAAAAAAATTGCCACAGTCTTTGCCACCGGCGATGTCGGCCCGCGATTATGAAATTGCGTTTGTTTTTAGTCATCTGTGTAATGCTAGCCTTTTATAAACAAAAAAGCAATTTTTTATATTTGGTGGTTTGATTTTTTTATGATATAATGTCCGCAAGAGAGAGTTTATAAAATGGGAAAATTTAGTTCCTTGGTATGTGCGTCTTTGGCGATGGTCTTTTGTTGTGGTGCCTTTGGTGCCGCAAATGTTTTGGTGCCCAAAAAGGCGGATTCAGTGGTAAAGCGCGAGGCATCAACCTCAACCACTGCCACGGGTGCAAGTTTATTGCCAACCGCGGCGAATTTGGTGCTTAGTGTTATACAACTTAATCAGCAACAAAAGGCACTTACCGCGGAGTGTGAACCAACATCGCGTGAGTTGAATTTTGTAAACAATATGATAAAAGAGTGGGCAAACGCCGGTGGACGTAATCCACTTAATTATCAAAGCGGTGTTCGTGCGTGTGGTGCCGGCGAGAATTATTCTGATTCTGTTCGGTATATGGGTGTAAGTGTTGGTGTTGATAATTCTTCGATTTGCTGGGATACTTTTAAAGATTCTGAGGCACGAAACGCTGTTTGGGCCGGCTATCCAAAGGCAACGGTCGCGTCATATTGTTCCAGTGGCGGCGACAGTATTGCCGCGTGCAGTAAAAGTAATATTAAGAAAGTTACAAATATGTGGACGCTTTTTGATTTAATCGATTTTGAAAATAAAGATTATACCCAAGGTGAAGCAAGTCAGGCGGCGGCGTTACTTGAAAAAGCATCAAAGTGTTCAGGAAATAAATTGGCGGCAAAACGTTTGGAAACTTTTGGTGGCTTTGTAATGGATACTATAAGCAATATTGGAAAGCCAACAAATACAGATTCTATTATGGGGGCGGTTTCCAGTGTGGTCGGACAAAGTGGTTTGGGTAATCTTGGGGGTATCGCAAATGTCGCAACACAGTTTTTGGATAAGTAATTTTTCATAAAATGTGTTTTTGCAGTTGTTTTTTGCTTTACTAAAATTTCCAAAAAATGTATAATGCTGTTACGAGGTAAGAGAAAGGATTTTTTCATGATAACAAAATATAATGTTTCGTTATTTGCAATTTCGCGTGTGCTGGCGGTTGTTGGTGTGCTTTCACTTGGGGCGTGCGCGCGTTCAAACGTTGATGCGGAATATCAAGGCGGGTACATGGCAACGCCGACCGTTGACTATGTCGAAGGTTTGGATGTGTATTCGGCACCGCATCGGGATTCTTTCCTTAATCAATTGGCAATGAATTATCGTTCTTATGCGATATATAATGCGCGGACAAGTGGATATCCGGACATTGGTGAACTGTTTGCACAAAAGGCTGTGGCGGCTTTTTCGGGCGAACTGCCGTATCCGGAATCGATTGATAATTGGCCGGTTCAGGATGATAAAAAGGCATACGATTTGATGATGGCCTATAACGACATGATAGAATTATTCCAAAATGATGCCAGTGTGGCTCAGCCGGAATTGGCGGCAGAGTTACAGGCAAAATATGATTGCTGGTTGTCGGCGACTGCAAGTGGTCAGACGGCGACTGCACGTGAATGTCAGACGCGTTTTGAAAATACTTTAACGGCTTTGCGCGATTGTACCGGTGGCCGTGTTATAAATCCGGGCCGGGTTACTGAAACGGTAGAAGAGGTTAGTATTGATTCTGGACGTACGGTGAATAAGGTGCGTGGTGCGCAGATTGGAACTTTCTATCCGGAAACTACAAATATGGCGGCAATGCGTGGGACGAATCGGGCGCGTGATGGTGTTATCATTGTGAATAATGTAAATGTGCCGGAAAATCTGATAAAGCCGGAACCTGTTCAACAGCCGATGGTCTTTAATCAGAATATTTACGGTGGCGACAAAACACTGAATGATAACAGCACGCGTAACAGTAATAATGTAAAGAATGCAGGAAATACACGCGTTACCGAAAGGTCTGGGTGTCCGTGTGCGCGTGGAAATCGTGATGGTGGGTCTCAGCAAAGTGTGCAGGAAAATTATCAGCCGATATCTTTGACTGTGAATTCTACGCCGGTTGTTGTGGAACCGAATCAGATTGATGTTAGTGTGCCGGTTCAAGATTGCCCGTGTGCTAACCAGCCGGATGAAATTGAAATTATCGCGGACGGACTTGTTTCGCGTGATGAATTTATCGAACTGATGATGATGATGCGCGCGGAGTTGGCGGCGATAAATGCACGGCTTGATGAATTGGCGGCCAAAAAGAATGAACCGGTTGATCGTCGGCGTGATGAAACCACGGTTATAAAAGTGCAACAGATTCCGCTTGAACCGAAACAGCATGTCATGGAAGAAGTTTTCGAAATTCGATTCGATTTTGACAAGGCAACTATAAAGCCTGAATATGAGGATATCATACGGCAATTGGTCGGTGTAACCCAGGCGAATAAGAATGTAAAGATTTCTGTGGTTGGTCATACCGATACTTCGGGCAGCAAGGCGTACAACTATGCTCTGGGCGGTCGTCGGGCCGAAGCGGTTCAGAAAATGTTGATTGAATACGGTATCCCGTCTAATCAGATTGTCGCGGTTAGTGCGGGCGAAGAAGACCTGAAAGTGCCGACACCGGACGGCGTGCGCAATGCGGAAAACCGTCGCGTGCGTGTCGTAAAAGAGGTTACGTATACTGAACCCGCAGGCGAGAATTATGGGCCGGTTGCGGATGTAAATGTTGAACAGTTCTATACGGATTGTGAAGATGGGAACTGTGAAACAGAATATCAAAATTGGTAATCACGAAAACGCTTGACAAAAGTTTTTGTTAGTGTATAGTAGCGGTTACCAGAGAGATGCTTTGCAAGAGGTATTGAAAATGGTAAATGTAAAAGAACTGAAGAAAGCAAATGGAAAAATGGCATTTCGTTCGGCGATGATGGAACGTTTTGACCTGGTTACGCCGCTTACGCAACGCGGTGTGCCGGTCCGGGTTCCGGGGATGGATGATCCCACGCAACGTTAATGTTTATTCTCTGTGCAATTGGGTGTGGCGGCACGCATGTGTCGCCATGCTTTTTTATTCCCCTTCACTCCGTGAAGGGGGGGCGAAGCCGGCGGGGTAGTTTCCTTCAATTATCACCCACGCAAAACTTTGTTTTGCGCGGGGCCCGATACCGCGGTATTGTAGATGTTACTAAATTCGATGACAAGATTAGCGTAATAATGTGACAATTTCCAGAACCGCGTCATCCCGCGGTAGCGCGGGATCCAGTTTTTGCGAATGCAAAAACTTGCGTCGCAGACATCAAATAAATTGTCATTCCGAACTTGTTTCGGAATCCTGCGGAGCAGGTCCTTGCTTCGCTCGGCCTGGGCACCGCTCTTCAGCGGTGTGACGCGTCTCTGGAATAACTTTTTGTCATCGAATTTAGTAACATCTACAGGGATGACGAGATTAAATTACTTTTTCCAAAAATCATTTTTTTAATGGGATTTTTTGTGATATAATGGTTGGTAAGATAGCGAGGGAGTTTTTATCATGTATAAAAATTTAACGTTTATGTTTGTGGCGTTGTGCTTACTGCCGGGACTGTCATTCGGCGTGACATTGAAACAGCGGTCGTTCGGTGAATCGACCGGCGGTGCGTATTATTCTGATTATGATTACGGTTCGCTTGACTATGTGCCTGGTGCGGACGGTATGAGTGAGATGGAGGTTGTATCGACCCTGCGCCATGATATTCAGGCGTTGGATGAACAAATTGCAACGTGTGAACGCAAGCGCAAGGGCTGGGTCGCGGCGACGGTTGTTGGTGGCGTTGGTGTTGCGGCGACCGGGATTGCGGCAATCGTGCAGCATAACAAGATTCAGGATAAAAAGTCGGAACTTGAGGGCGTAAAAAAAGATGTCGCGGAAACCAAACAACAGGTGTCCGAAGCGCGTCAAGATTTGGATAAATTACAGACAAAGGGAAAATAAAATGAAAAAGATAATATCATTTGTTGGTCTGTTTGCGGTTTTGGGTGTGGGCATTGGTGATGCGCACGGTGTCGCAATGAGTGCGAATATTCGCCGGCTGTTGCAAGAAAAGCAGGAAAAGATAGAGCAACTTGAAAAATGCGAAGGGAAAAAGCAGGGTTGGATGATTGCGGGGATATCGACGATTGGATTGACGGCGGTCGGTGTCGGTGTGAACATTGCCCAGGCATCAAAGAGTAACCGTTTGTCCAATGAAATAGAGATGGAGAAAACAACACTGCAACGCCAACAGGATGAATTGGACCGGATAAGTAATCAAATTGCAGATGAACGCGCAAAGAAAGCCGAGGAAGAACGCAAACGTGCCGAAGAAGAACAACGCAGGCGTGATGAAAGAGAAAAACCCCGCGCCGATGAAGAAGTGGCAGGAACGATTAGTGAAGAATGTGCAAAAGATAAAATTTGGTTTCCATGGAATGATGGGGATAAGAAGTGTTATAGTGATGAAAAAAAGACATCAGTTGTTTCGTGTAAATGCGACAATATTCCGGTTGTTGATGCGGCGGGTGGACAGCCCGGACAAGGTGAATCGCAAAAACCATCGGCACCACAAAAACCGGTTTCATCCGCCACAGAACGTATTGTGGGACAGGATTGCACTGTCGAAGATTTAACGGCATTGCATGCAATTCGTGGACATTATATCACAACGGGCAGCAAGACCAAGAAATGTGCAACATCGGCGGGTGGCGCGTTGCCGGCGGAAAACAATTGTTCTTGCGCCACGCAAGAGTGTGATACGTCAAGTGGTTATGAAATGGTTAAAGGTCAAGGTTGGTGCAAGTATGTTGGGAAAACAGGTGGTTCTGGTCAAAAACCTGCGGAAACATCAAAACCAGGGCAGGGTTCAAGTGGCGGTTCCGGTGTTGCAACGAACGGTCAAAGTGGGGGCGTGAAAGCCGAACGCGAACAGACCGACATGAAAAACAAAATTCCTGAATTGTCGCCAATATCTGCGGGGGTATTGAAAAGTAATTTGATTTCTGATGATAAACTTACGCTACGTGAAATACAAAAAGTTCCAAGTGATGTACGTATTGCAAAAAACAGTGACGAAAATGTTGAACCTGGGTGCGAAAAATATAATCATTATGATTTGAAACTTAGTGATGGTAAAATCGCGTATTTCTACGTTTTTGAGCAAGACAATTGTAACGAAAGAGCAAAAATGCATAAAAAATGTGATGAATATAATGGGGTATGGTTTGATGATGGTGGGAATGGCCCTGGTATGTGTAAGAATAAAAAATACGATGAGAATTTCATATCTGATGTTTTTATGAACAAATGTTTTGAGTATTCAAAATACGTAAACCCATATGGTACGAACTATTATCAAGTGTCATTCGATCATTATCTGTGCGTTGATGTAACCGAAGAACAATGTGATGATTTAAAACGCGCAATCGAGCGTGAGATTGGTGAATTTTATAACGGACTCAGGACAGAATTTAGTGAGTCGCGTGAATTGGAAACATTCGAAGCAAAAAAGATGTTTTTTAGTTACAAAGAACAAGATGGCGCTATAATTATGGACGGGGTTTGTACAACAACGGTGTCAGAGCGGGAAGATGTATACTATAGACCACAATAACCTTACATTATTTCCAATTATTTTTAATGTACGGTTGGTTTAACGTTCCCCGCGGGTGCGGGGATTTTTGTTGGGGGATTTTTACCGGTTTCAATGGTAAGGTTACTGTGATGGTGCGACGATTTCTAGAACCACGTCATCCCGCGGAAGCGCGGGATCCAGTTTTTGCGAATGCAAAAACTTGCGTCGCAGACATCAAATAAATTGTCATTCCGAACTTGTTTCGGAATCCTGCGGAGCAAGTCCTCGCTTCGCTCGGCCTGGGTCCCGGCCTCCGCCGGGATGACGAATCTCTGCAACCCCGCAGGGATCCGGGCTTTTGCCGGGATGATGGGAAAGAATTGCGGGATGATGGAAAACTACCCCACCGCCTTTCGGCGGTCCCCCCCTTCACTATGGTGAAGGGGATTACTTTTTCACCGCCCAGAATAGGGCGAGGAGCCAGCCGATGCCGGTCCAGCCAAATACCCACGATGCAATGCGGATGCGCATGGCGACGGTCTTTGGTTTTTCAGATTTGGCGGCCAAATACGCCGGTGCAAGTATGATTGCAACCAGCGCGAGTCCCGCCACGATATATTTGATTATTAAAATGTGTTCAGGGCTTAGTGCCATTTTCTACTTTCCGTATGTTGCATTATTACCCAATTCTTCTTCGATACGCAACAACTGATTGTATTTCGCCATGCGGTCGGTGCGCGACATTGAACCGGTCTTGATTTGACCCGCGTTCGTTGCAACGGCCAAGTCCGCAATCGTTGTATCTTCGGTTTCGCCACTGCGGTGCGAAATCACAACGCCATAGTTTGCGTCTTGTGCCATTTTGATTGCGCGCAGTGTTTCGGTCAAACTGCCAATCTGATTAACCTTAATAAGTATTGCGTTTGCAACGCCGCCGTCAATTCCGCGTTTAAGGCGAACCGGGTTCGTTACAAACAAATCATCGCCGACTAATTGGCATTTGCCACCGATTTTTTCGGTCAGTTTTTTCCAACCCGTCCAATCTTCTTCGGCTAATGCGTCTTCGATAGAAATAATCGGGTATTTTTCAATCAAATCCGCATAGAATTTAATCATGTCGTCCGATGACATACTTTTGCCTTCGAATTTATAAACGCCGTTCGAATAAAATTCAGATGATGCAACGTCCAATCCAATCGAAATTTCTTCGCCCGGTTTGTAACCCGCGTCGCGAATTGCGGTGATGATTGCGTCCAATGCCGCGGCGCATGAATCAAAGTTTGGGGCAAATCCGCCTTCGTCACCGACATTGGTTGAATGGCCGCCGGATTTTAAAATCTTTTTCAAATGATGAAATGTTTCCGCACCCATCCGAATCGCCGTCGCTTCATCTCTTGCGCCGTTTGGAATAATCATGAATTCTTGGGCGTCAAGGCCGTTGTCCGCGTGCGCACCGCCGTTGATAATGTTCATCATCGGGCGTGGCAAAACATGCGGGTTATCGTTTCCATAAATTTCTGCAAGGTATTTATAAAGCGGTAATCCCCTTTGGTTCGCGACCGCGCGCGCCACCGCCAATGACACGGACAATATCGCGTTCGCCCCCAGTTTATCCTTGTTCGGCGTGCCGTCGAGTTTCAGCATTTTTTCATCGATTTCCGTTTGTGCGCTTGCGTCCATACCAATCAATGCCGGCGTGATAATTTCGTTCACATTTTTGACGGCTTTTAAAACGCCTTTGCCCATAAATGCATCGCCGCCGTCACGGAGTTCCAATGCCTCAAATGAACCGGTGCTTGCGCCCGATGGAACCGCCGCACGCCCCAGCGCACCGCCAGATAACGTTACATCACATTCGATTGTTGGGTTGCCGCGTGAATCCATAATCTGTCGTGCATGAATTTTTGTGATTTTATACATATTTTTTCTCCTTTATTTACATTGGTGCTTTTTTTTTATTCCAAGTTGTGGTATAATATAGCAACGAGAAAAGAGAAAAAGAACAAAAAAATATGATAAAAAAGTTGGTGCCGTTTTTATACTGCTTGACGCCTATGTGTGTGTTTGCGGTGGACGATGTTACGATTCCAGGAACGCCGGGCCGTGTTACACAGATTAGTGGTTCGCTAAACCTAACCGATGCATCGTATATTTTTCAGAAGGGTTCGGGAATACGTATTGGCGGGTTGCTTTCGACCGCGGGTGGCGTGTTTGTGGGATATGATGCTATTTTGCCACTTGTCCCGGGCAGTATTTATGCCGAATCGGGTATCAGCAATAATTATTCTATTTTAACAGGTGGTTCTATTTCAATTGGGCAGACTTTGAACATCGCTGCAGGAAAGAATTTGACCATTGGTGGTGCCGGTGGAAACCTGTATAACTTTACCGCAGATGCGATAGAGGCGTATGGTAGTTTGCGGCTTTATGGTAATGTGCTGACGTTGGAAGAACAATTTGTCGCATCGGGAACGGGTAATGTTGTAATAGAAGGCAAATCTTTGAGAATAAATGGTGCTAAGTTTCAGGCACTGGATTCCAAAAATGTTACCGTGAACCTTGGGACGGGCGTGTTTAATATTAGTAATGGTAGTATCGAAAATCTTTCGACCGGGACGATGTCTTTGAATACGGGCGCAATCGTTGCACAGTACGTTACAAACGAATCGAATTCGGGAACATTGAATATAAATGCTACGTCTTTGAATTTAACTGATGCAGACGCCACAGCCAATGTTTCGTTTGTTAACAAGGGGAATTTCTTTGGTGTGGTTTCGGGCGCAACAACATTTGCACATGGGGTTGATTTGTCGACCATGAATGCGACGAATGTATTTAGTTTGACGACTGGAACATTATCTTTGGGGGCGGGTGTAGATACGTTTTTTGATAATAATTTAAATTCTTTCACACTTAATGTAACAAACGGTGCGATAAATGCAAATACAATTCGTAACGGGTATACTAATACGGATGCAGGTATGAATTTGTCGGCATCGACTGCTATCAATGCGTCCGGGATTGTTGCAAATGGCGGAACAATGAATTTGTCGGCACCGAACATAGCTGTGGGAAATGGTGGAATTTCGGTGGCGGAAAATGGCCGTATAAATGTTTTAAGTGCTGGTACGATAACATCTGGGGGGGCGTTGTCTGTTTATGGAACACTTAGTGCGGGCTTAAATACTGCGGCAAGTGGTGGAATGAACATTGTAAATGGTTTTACTGACATAGATGTTAGCGATTTCGATGTAAATGTTGGTGGCATGTGGGCCGGTGGTTCGGGTAACGGTTTTGAAGTTTCGGCACAAACTATAAATGTTACAAATAATGTGATATCAAGTAATGGGGGGCAGATTGTTCTTAGTGCTGAAACGGTTAATATTGGTGGTAACGTTGGTGGATATGATGTAACCATTTCTAATCCTGGACTGGAAGAGGGGATAAATGTAACCGTTGGGGGCAGCATACTTGGTGGTACTGATATTATCGGGCTTGCAAGTATGACGGTTGGTGGAAATTATGTGTTCGATACAAACAGCCGCTTGGTCGCGTTCGCAAATGAAAATTCTGGGGATTTATATACATACTGGGCGACGGCGACGTTTGATGAAGAAAACGAGGTTGCCACAATAATAAACGATATTGCAAGTGCAGAACCGTTGATTTCCATATCTGGTCAGTTGATAACCAATGTGGATAGCAATGCTTTGGCACCAGATGGGTCGCCATTGTTAGATTCGCAAATTGGTATAAATCTGCGTAATACTGTTACTGGTGGGTCGGCAATTTGGTTGATGTATGCCGATGAAGGTATCCAAGAACTTGCAACAAGGATTGCGGGGCTTAGCATAAATTTCTGTAATGCAGATGGAACAATTTGTATGGATTATTTGGCGGCATCAAATATGTACAACGGTGGTGATGAACAATTACCTATACACCTTGTTTCTTATGATACCGATGGTGATGGGGTTAATGATAGTTTATATGTCGTGTTTGATGATCAGTTTGTAGAACAACCAAAATTATTTAAACTGCAACCGATTGTCGCAAGTGCGCCGTATTATACGCGTGGTGAATACCAATCGGCCGGTGCGTTGGATGATTTGATTGAACATATGTTGTTGTCCCAAGGTTTTACTTATGATTCGCCATTGTGGGTTTCACGGATACTTTTTGATGATACGGTGCTGTATCATGTTAGTGAAGAATTATATCAGCGGATGAATTATTATTGGTTGTATAATAAACCTGATGTTATTCGTGCGTTTAGTCGTGTTTTCCAATTACGCGAAGCTAATCAGATTGCGGATATGTTGGAATTAAATACGCATACTGTGTTCAAAGATTTGTCGGATAGGTTTATTGATGAAGCAATTTGGAATCGTAATCGTCGATTGAACAAGGCGTGGTTTGTTGCAGATTATGGCTATTTCTGGGACGATTTGGTTGATAATCATGCACACGGTTCGCGCTTTGGGTTCACATTTGGTTATGATTGGCAATCAAGCAAGACACTTATCCTTGGGTGGATGGGACATGTTGCGCATAATCGTGGCCAAGATAATGATGTGATTGATTTGGGTTATGGTAATGTTCGGGCCACAGGACACGTTGATACGGATGTTCGAAACTTGAATATTGCCGGCGGTGCATATTTCATGAAGACTTTGGGGATAAAGGCGCGTTGGTACGGCGATGCGATGTTGCACATGAACTTTATTGATGTTGCACGTGATCAAACATGGCTTGATAATAGAATCGAAGGCGATGCGATGTCCTTTGGAATCGTTGGCGAAACAGGTTTGATACATGATTGGTTGAATCAATATGTTATTGGAAATTTATATTTGCGGCTTGGATATAATTCCGGGTTTGATATGACCGAAACGACGGGTGGGGTTGATTATATGAATCTTGATTTTGATGGGCGTTTCATTTTGACACCGGGGTATTCGCTTACCGCCCAGAAACGTTTTTATCCGTCTGCGTGGTTCCAACTTCGTCCATATGCTACGGTCGGAATTGAATATGATTTGATCGCATCGCCGGATACGATGAAGTACAAATTTGCGGTGGTAACTCCTTGGCGCGATTATGATATTGGTGTTGATCCGCTTTGGGCGCATATCGGTGCGGGTGTAGAATTTTTATCGGTAAATGGTGTGCATGTTGGAATAGATTATAGATATCAGTATAATGCGAATGTCCAGATGCATAAAGTCCACCTTTCGGGGATGTACAGGTTCTAAGAAAGATTTTTACTTGCAATTTGGATTTTTATATGTCAGAATACCACACATCGCGGGCGTAGCTCAGTTGGCTAGAGCGCAACCTTGCCAAGGTTGAGGTCGAGGGTTCGAGCCCCTTTGCCCGCACCACGAAATTTTGTTAGCCCAC
>JAGCDW010000020.1 GCA_017650945.1 Alphaproteobacteria bacterium
ATATGGGGGGCGGCAACGGCATGGAAGATATACTGCGAGAGGCGATGCGTGGTTTTGGCTTTGGTGGGTTCGATGGCGGTGGCCGCGGCGGTCAAAGCGCACAGGCGCGTGGGCGCGATTTGTTGGACGAGGTTGTAATTAGTTTGCGTGATGCGTATTTCGGGAAAACGCATACTGTGAAATTTGCAAGTAATGTAAAGTGCGAAAAATGCAATGGGTATGGGACGGCGGATGGAAAGCCGGCACCAACGTGTCCGCGCTGTCATGGAACGGGATATGTGAATATGCAACGCGGATTTTTTGCGATGCAAACACCGTGTCCAGAATGTAATGGATTGGGGCATAAGATTGACAAGAAATGTTCTGAATGCGATGGCACGGGTGCGGTGCATAAAAACCGAACTATAGATGTTAAAATTCCGGCGGGAATTGAAGACGGCGCGCGGTTGCGCCTTGCGGGGCAGGGCGAGGCCGGCGTTAACGGTGGCCCGGCGGGTGATTTCTATTTGGATGTGCGCGTTAAACCCGATAACCGTTTTGAACGCGATGGGGCGAATCTGATTATGCATGTTGATTTGCCGTTTACTACACTTGCGCTTGGTGATGAAATTGAAATCGAAACAATTGATGATAAAAAATTATCGGTCAAGGTGCCGGCCGGAACCCAGGTTGGTGAAAAACTGCGCGTGCGCGGACATGGTATGCCGACGGGACGTGCGAATTCTTTTGGTGATTTGTATATCAGTATTGGAGTCGTGATTCCAACAAAACTTACCGAAAAGCAAAAGAAAATTTTAACCGAATTTGCCGAAACAAAAAGTGCCAAAAAAGGTTGGTTCTAAAAAAGTTCTATACGCCGGAAACCGGCGTATAGAGCAAAAATTTGCGCCGAAAAAATCGGCGCAGTTTTTTATTTTATTTTTTTTAACTTTTGTGCGAAATCGCGCGTGTATGAAACGGCCGACCAAATACTTGCCGCCAATGCGAACCACAAAGAAAATATTCCGATGTTTGGTAATGCGTAAATCGCATAGACCAATGCGGTGCCGTCCGATGATGCACCGATTGACGCGCCCAATGCGAACAGTGCAAGGAACGCGGTTATTGAAATCATCTGCATTGCGGTTTTGATTTTTCCCATTGAAAAGCGTGCGTGTGGAACGGGCATAGGAATCTTTTGCGTGCCTAAAAATTCGCGCAGGCCACTGATATACAATTCGCGCGCAATCATTATGATAATCGGAATCACCGTGAACCAAACCGGCATCATGATACACAGTAATACAAATGTGTTCACGACCAATAACTTGTCGCCGATGTGATCCATAACGCCGCCGAGTTTCGTGCATACATCGTATTTGCGCGCAAGGTATCCGTCAAAGAAATCGGTCAGTGCCGCGATTAAAAATAATATGAGTGTCGTCATATACATTCCCGACATCAATGTGCCGATGATCGCGAAAGATGCAAAAATCCGGAAAGCCGATAAAAAGTTCACGAAAAATTTCATTTTAATCTCCTTTGTTTTTCGTTTGTGCATTATAGCATATATTTAATGAAAATGTTCGTATATTTTTTTCGCGGCCGTGTCCCCAAGTCCCGGAACGCGTTTTAATGTTTGAATGTCCGCGTCCATAATTGCGCGCACAGAACCAAAATGATTCAGCAATAATTTTTTGCGCATCGGGCCTATGCCTTCGATTTCATCAAGGCATGAACCGGTCATTGCCTTGGCGCGGGTGGTGCGGTGATATGTTATAACAAAGCGGTGCGCTTCGTCCCGAACACGACGTAAAAGTAGAAATAATTTTGAATCTTTTGGCATATCGCGATATTCTGTGCCGTCTGGCATTATAAAGTGTTCATCGCCGTTTCGAACTTCGCCCTTGGTCACGCCAAGGATTGGAATGTTTGGTGCGGTTTTGTGCGCGATGTTCCATTGTGCACGACCGCCGTCAACAATTATTAAATCAAGTTCGGGACTGTTTCCCACCGCGCGTTCAACAAATTCCGCCATCATCGCAATATCGTTTCCGGCGCGTGCGCGGTCGCGCAATTTGAAATGACGATAGCCCGATTTTATAAAACCATCATGTCCAAAAGTTATCATCGCACCAACTGGATTTGTTCCAAACAGATGTGAATTATCAAACACGCCTGCATAGGTTATTTTTTTACCAATCCATTTTTCCATTTCGTTTATTGTGTTGTTCCAATCGGTCCCATCATTTGTTCTATACGCCGGATACGTGCGTATACCGCGAATTGATGTTTTTGTCATTGCGGCAATTTTATCACGCAAAATGGCGGCGTTTTCAAAGTCCATTTTGTCAGAATAATTTTTCATTTGTGTTGATAGTTCATTTATAATCGGCTCACTATCGCCCGTCAAAATTCGGCGCGCAAGTTTTACATTTTCATCATAGTCCGGAACATTTTGTGTGCATGGTGCGCAGCATCGGCCGATTTGATAAAGCAAGCATGGCCGTGCGCGATTTTTCATAAAATTATCGGAACAGGTGCGAATACGACAAACCTTTTGAATCATTTTTATTGTATCGTTTAATGCGTGAACCGAAGGATATGGGCCGTATACATCGTGTCGTTGTGAAATTTTTCCGCGAAATTTTAATAGTCGCGGATATTTATGATTGGTCAGTGCCAACATAGGATACATCTTGCCATCGGTCAGCATTATATTGTATTTTGGCTTTTCGGATTTTATGATTTTTTCTTCGAGTATAAGTGCATCTGATTCCGTAGGTGTGATTTCCCATTCGACCCGCGCAACAAGCGTTCGCATAACCTGTTTATGCATTTCAAGTTTTGAAATGTCCACATATTGGTGTAACCGATTCGCTAAATTTTTTGCTTTGCCAACATAAAGCAAATTCCCGTCCGCATCGTACATGCGGTAAATGCCGGGGGAACTGGGCGCATTTTTAATTAAATCGCAGAATTGAATCTTCATATTTTTTATGATAAAATAAAAGAAATTAAATAGCAAATAAAGGATTGAAAAATGAAAATGGAATCTGGACGTTCTATGATTGAAATGTTGGGGGTGCTTGCCATTATGGGGGTGTTGACGGTTGGCGCAATTGGCCTTATATCGACCGCAATGCGGACACAGAAACGTAATACGGTTAATGAAGAAGTGTTACAAATGGTAACGGGTGTGCGACAATTGCTGGGTGAATACGATGATTTTTCACACATAGATAACACGACTATATTTGGCGCAATTGGTATGGCCGCAAAAAATCCGTATGGCGGAACTTATGAGTTGGCCGTTGATCCTGCGAACAGTCGTCAATTTATTGTTACGATAAATGGACTTTCTCGTAACGATTGCGAATATTTTATAACCAAGGCCTGGTCTGATTCTGTGGAATATCTTGCCACAGATGGCAAGCAGAGCGGTGCAAGTGGAAATTGCCGCATGGAAGATGGTAAAAATGTCGTCAAAATAACCTATGGTGAATGATTCTGATGGCGGATTCCGTAACTGTTTCGGCGGTTGAAGATGGAACAAGGCTTTTGCGGTGGTTTGGGCGGAATTTCCCATCAATGCCGCATCGCGAATTTTATCGACTTTGTCGTGGGGGACAGTTGCGTGTGAATTCTGCACGGTGTCGGGGAACTGAGGTTTTGCATACCGGCGATGTGATTCGTATCCCGCCAACGATTCGTAAGTTTGCGGAAGTGCCGAAAAAGACGGAATCTGGGGAACAGTTTTCTTTGTCAGATTTGGAAAAGTTGCGCCATACGATAATTTATAACGATGATGATATTGTTGTTTTTAACAAGCCCGCGGGTCTTGCCGTCCAAGGCGGCAGTGGTATTAGAAAGTCCATTGATAAAATGGCGGTGGCGTTATTTCCTTACTATAAAATTTCACTTGTTCATCGTTTGGATAGGGAAACAAGTGGATTGTTGGTCGTTGCAAAAAATCAAAAAGCCGCGCAAGTGTTGTCGCGTGCTTTTCAAAGCAAAACCGCAAAAAAAGAATATGTCGCGTTGTTAAATGGTGATGTAAAAAATTCGCACGGTGTCATAGATGATTATTTGTTAAAGGGGCGTGTGTTTGATACCCCAGAGCGCGAAAACGGAACAGGGGCAAGACCCGCCCATGCGGTTACAGAGTATAAGGTTTTATCACGTGTGGCGGGTGCATTAACATGGGTTATGTTTTCACCAAGGACTGGACGTACACATCAATTGCGTCTGCATAGTGCGTTTGTGTTGAACGCGCCGATTATTGGTGATGATTTATATGGTCGAAATAAAAAAATGGCAGATGGTTTAGAATCTTTGTTTGCAACAAATAATTTGTTTTTGTTTGCGTACAAGATTACTTTTCAACATCCGTCCACTGGACGTATGATTACATTTCGTGCACCGGTGCCGGATTTTATGGCCGCGGTCATGAAACTGTTGGAATTTGAATTGCCATAAGGGTAAAAAGAAAATATGATAAAGAATAAAAGAAAATTTTTTGTTTTTGCACGCGCAATATTTTTATTCTTTGCGGTGTTGATTGTTGCGATTGTTGCGGCATTATCCAAAATGGATATGAATGTTTTGCGTAAAAATTTGCTTGAAGTATTGCGTTCATCAACGGGGTTGCAGATTGAAATTATGGGTGATGTTTCGTGGAAACTTTCATTGCGGCCACGTGTAACAATGCGACAGGTTACGGTTCCGAATGCCGAAGGCGCAAAGCATAAAAATTTGTTAGAGGCCGAAACCATAGAAGTAAATCTTGATTTGATTTCATTGTTTTCAAATCGACCGACTATCCAGCGCGTGCGCGTGAATGATGCAAAAGTTTTTATTGATAAAGATGCCAAGGGTGAATTGATTTTACCGAAATTTGCAAATGATGAAGAATCGTCCTATACGACGGATTCCGCCGTAGAGGGCGAAAATGAAATTCCAGAATATCCGTTTGTTGACCCTGGGCTTGGGGGATTAAATGTTGATAAGTTGGTTGTTGATATTGCAGGCACAAAATATAAAGTGCCGGGTGTAAATATACGTTATGTCGCGGGTGATGATACGCGTGAATATCGTGGGTGGATAAAATTAGATGAATCGAGTTTAATACCTTTTATTATCTCGCTTGATAAATATAATGCGGAAAGGAAAGTTTATCCTGTTAGTTTTGCGTTTTCTTCGGATGGTGATGCATTGACGGCAGATGTTGCGTTAGAAGGCACAAGTAAAATGCCCATAGATTTTGTTATACGGGGTGATATTCCGGATATTCGTCCGATTGGAAAATTATTGAATCTTGATTTTCCGAATATGCCAGAAATGCGGGTTGATATAGCGGGCGGATTGAACAGAAAAAAATTTACTTTGCGTAAATCGTCTATTTCTGTGCGGGGCAGTGATATAAATTTATCTGGTCATATCGATTGGTCGAAAAAGAAGCATGATATAAGTTTGAATTTATCTTCAAAGAAAATAAACCTTAAAGAATTGTTCCCAGAACTGTATGGTGGCGTGCGGCCAACGAATCGTGAATTAAATGTGTTTCATGATATGCCGCTGTTTGGAAAGTATATGTATGATAATCGTTTGTCTGTAAGTGTTGATTTAGGAAAATTTGTTGTCTATCGCAATTTGTCGCTTGATAATTTCAAAGTAAAATTTAATTCGCGTGATGGCAAGGTACGCGTTGATGCGAATACTAGATTTGCAGCTGGAAATATAAAGGCGGCGATTGACGGAACTGTTGATGCGGATGGACATTTGTATCTGGAAATGGGTGGGATTGGCAAAGACATTACGGTTGGCCAGATATTAAAGCAGATAAATGTGAATAATTTTATATCTGATTTGCCGCTTAGTTTTGAAACTTATGTTCGGGCCGATGGATTCGATATGTCGGGCATAATGCGGACACTGACCGGGCCAGTGCGCGTATATTCTACGAACAAGGGTTATGCGCATTCTGAATTGGTCACATATATGTATGGTGCAGATTTCCTTACCACACTGCGGCACAGTATCCAAGATATGTTCACGTCCGACAAAAAGTATAATCAGATGACAATCAATTGCGCGGTAGTGAATTTGATGTTCCGTGATGGTGTGGCAGAAATAAAAAATGGCGTTGCCATTGAAACGAATGCGATAAATATTCGGCTTGGTGGCGATATAAATTTGGGTGAGGAAACATTGAACCTTTCTCTTACGACAATACCAGTGCGCGGAATAAAGTTGTCGATAACGGGCAGTGTTGTGAACACGATAACCATAACCGGAAACTTGGCCGAACCGGATATTCAAATAAGTGGTGCCGCTATGGCGGGCAAGGCACTTTCTGCAACTGGAATCGGGCTGCTTCTTGCGCCACTTACGGGTGGGCTTGGACTTGTTGCGGGCGCGGGCGTTGGATTGCTTGCCGGCGATTTGTTGGAAAATTGGTTGGCGGACGATCATCCGTGTGAAACTGCATTGGAAAAGGGTGCTGCGCCCCGTCGTCATGACCCTGAGTGGATGCGTGAATCTGCGGAAAATTTGGCAAATGGTGTTTTAAATATAAACGCTAAATAATGTTTTTGTCAATATGTGCTGGCGTTTCTTTTGCCCTTGCACCGAATCGGCATTTTTTGATAGAATACCCCCAGGAATGTAGAAACAGGAATAACAAACAGGAGTGTGAAATGGAATTTTCTGTGTTTCGTCAGGTTTTAATTCGTGCACTGGGGCACATGCAATCAATTGTGGAAAAGCGCGCGACTTTGCCGATTTTGATGAATGTAAAGTTGGATGTCGGGGACGATTTGGTTTTGTCTGCGACTAATGTTGATTTGGAATTGATTGAACATGTTGCGGCCGATGTTACGCTTGGTGGTAAAATCACTGTCCCGGTTCAGATGTTGTACGACATTGTGCGCAAATTGCCGGACGATGCCGAAATTTCGTTCAAGCAATCGGGTGATTCATTGGTGGTGTCCAGTGGTCGCGCTGTATTCCATTTGCCGACCTTGCCGGCGGAAAATTTTCCGGCCATGGCGGGCAGCAATTTAACGACCAAGTTCCAAATGACAACTGGGGATTTGGCGCACCTTATCAATCAAACAAAGTTCGCAATTCCAACGGATGATGTGCGTTATCACTTGGGTGGAATCTATTTCCATATTGCAAATGATGATGGTTCAAACAAATTGACCGCGGTTGCGACCGATGCCCAGCGTATGGCCCTGTGTGCGATGCCGGCACCGGCGGGGTCTGCGGAAATGCCGTCTGTGATTTTGCCGCGGCGCGTGATTGGTGAATTATCAAAGTTGTTAGAAGATGCGACCGTTGATGATGTAAATGTCGAATTGTCGGATACCAAGGCGCGCTTTACAATCGGTGCGGCGATTTTGACAAGTAAACTTGTCGATGCGCAATATCCGAACTATCGTGTCGTTATTCCAAAGGGCAACGATAAAATCGCGATTATGGATAGAAAACAATTCCTTAACGCCGTCGATTTGGTTTCTGTGGCCAGTGTTGATAAGACTAAGTCTGTTCAGTTGACTTTTTCAATGAACAAATTGGTCGTCAATGCGTCAAGTCCGGATGCCGGAACCGCGACCCAGGAATTGGATGTTGAATATAATGGTGATGCATCGTTCACTGTGACATTTAATGTAAAATTCCTTATGGATGTTGCCGGCCAGGTCGAAGGTGAAAAATTCCAAATGGAAATGCAAGATCCACTTTCGCCGACAATTATCAAGTCCACAAACAAAGACACAGACGCGTTGTTCATCCTTATGCCAATGCGGATGTAAGTGTTAGTGATTAGTGTAAGTGGCGGGCGCATTTGCGCCCGTTTTTTTTACTAACCACTTTTTTTCTGCTGTAAATTATGATATAATAACACGCATAGGGAGATTTTAATAAAAGGAAAGAGAGATGAAAAAAATTCTTGGATTATTTTGTGTTTTTTGTTTGTGTGGGGTGATTGCGCCAGCGTTTGCGGCGGAAACGTGTCAGTTTACAGATGATCGTCCCACTATAACTCAAATTGTTAAAGCAGGAAGTTTGATTGATACCAGTGTTCCTAGGCTTGCTAATACTATTCCTATTGTTGGAATTCGTGGGGCTTTGGGCGTAGAGAGAGCGATGTTGAAAGATGTAATAGATAGGAAGGACCTGTTTTGTCTTGGTGATGCATATCATTGCTTTCAATGTGATAGGCATAATGCAAAGCGTTTGTATGAATGCTATAATACCGATGCCGTTGTTGTGTCGACAAATGATGGTGTATTTATAAGAAAGTGCAATTTTGTTCGACATTTGGGTAATGATGCAAAATCAAAACTAGCTTATTTCTTACCATTTTGGCGGGAACATCAGTTGGCCCAAGAATTTATCGCCGATCTTGATGGAATTGGTGAGTGGACAAATTGGGAGGAAATACCATTATGTAGTGGTTCAAAGATTATAGCGGAAACAGAAACTGAGGGTATTGATTCTGCTGTGGTCGGGGGCAGTCCACGTGCCGAAGGTGTATGGGTTACAAGGCATAATGGATGTTTGAAAGTTGATTGCAAGTCCGGGTATACTTATAACAGCAATTTGAAAAAGTGCGAAAAAGAAGTGAAACCAAATCCGAATCCAGATCCAACGCCTGATTCGGAAAGAAAAACTTGTCGCGAGCGTCGCGTAAATATGGGCACGGATGCGATTGCGTGTTGCGATACCGGAAAGGAAGCAGATTGGACGGGCGGACAATGTGTTTGTAAAGACAAGTCCAAAGAGTTCAGAATTGTTAACGGGCGTGGTAAGTGTGTTGCAAAGGATGTTCCTGGGCAAAAAACATGTCGTGAACAGCATGCAACTGAAGGTACAAGACGGATGGCGTGCTGTGATGTTGAAGATGCGGGGACAGGGTATTGGGAAAATGGCGATTGTTATTGCAATGATAAAAATGCCGAATTCAAAGTGAATAATTTTATCGGTCAATGTATTGCCCCAAATGTTCAGCCGACCAAAGATTGTCCACATGATGCGCACCCAAGCAGCGATAATAAAACCTGTGTGTGCAACGATGATAAAAATATGGAATATGATGGCAGTAAATGTATTTGCAAAGACCGTAATAAGGAAGTTAAAGATGGTAAGTGCGAATACAGCGAAGCATATATCGCGATATTGATAAGTGGTCTTGACAGCAAATATGATACTTTAAGTACAACGATTGGCGGGTTTGAGAAAAATGTTTGGCGGGATGCGGACGGAAACTTTAATACTGCGCGTCTTGCATCGGATAGTATCGCAGGCGTTGTTTTGGGGACTGTTGGTGGAATCGTAACCGCGAACCTTGTCAAAAAAGCGCAAGTCAAACAAGGTTTCGAAGATATCGGTTGCTATATCGGTGGGCAATCTGTTGCAGATTATGGCGACGAATTTAATGTCGGACGATAAGTGTTAGTGCGGGCGCGATTGCGCCCGTTCTTTTTTACCGTATTTGCAAAAGTTATTAAATTCGATGACAAACACTGTTCTTGTTTTGAGTGAAAACGCTTTAAAAGAAAGAATTGTCATTGCGGCGTAGGCCGCAATAGGGCTTGGCAGTTGTGACGAATATTTCACAATAATTTCGCATTATTCGTCACAGGTTTATAGACCCTATGGCGGACCAAGCCCGCCATGACAAAAGAGCCAAACAAACGACTCTGTGAAATAAATCTTGTCATCGAATTTAGTAACTTCTACAAGGATGACGTGGAAAAGAGCGGGGGTGGCGGCTTTACTAACCACTTACACTAACACTAATTACGGACAAGTGGCGATTTGTTCCAAAACGTTTTTGACATCGTCATTTATCGACACAGTTACTTCGCGTTGCAGACCATCAATGTATGTCCAATAGAAACGAGAACTTTCAAACGCAGGACTTGCATTCCATAAATCAACAAATGGTGCAAGCATTGCCGTAAACCATTGCCGCCCACGGCACAGGCACCCGTTACGAACGTCTGCAACCGTTGCCGCCGTTGCCGTTTCCGGATATTTTTCATCCAATTCTTGGTCTGACATCATCAAACAACGCCCGCCAATATTATAGAAATTTGCATCGTCCGCAAGGAATTTGTAAATCAAACCCTTTGATGCGCCGGCCTGTTCCAATGAATATTTCATACCTTCTGTGCAACACGCAGATGCCGAACGCATCAGCATTTTATAACGGTCCAGTAATGGTGCCGCCGCCACAGAGTTCGCATCCAATTCGCCCGTTTGACTTACCGTGAACAAAATTTCCATCATGTTTATGTCGCGGATTTTCGGACTGCGTGGGGAAACGGTTTCGCGAATAATCGGTTTGCGCCGCCAAATATTGCATTCGGTTTCCGTATCAAAAGGACAGCCATCATTGATATCATTATTGCCGGCACCAAACGCGGTTTGGACCGGAATCGTTAAATCTTGGGCCGCATAGCGATTGCCACACGGAAGTTCAGGAAACGCAGTTGTCAACGTAATGTCCGGGTCGCGGTCGCATGTTTTTACGTCTGATTTATTAAAATTTTTGTTGCCAAGTAATTCTTCGATTCTTGCGCGTGTTGCGGCAACGTCGTCCATAGTTTCATTATACATTGTTACTAATTCAGTATCATCCGAATCGCGCAGGTAAAGTTCCGGCATGCGTTTTAACATCCAATCACGGAAATCTTTGCGACGGTAATCAGAAATCGAATCGTCCCAAATTGGAACGCCGTTACGCCAATCTACGGTTTTAACGTGTGCTTCGGATTGATAGGTGCCGTCCGTGCCATCCCAGACGGGTTCACGATTGTCAATTGGCGCCGGCTTTATTGAAAGCAATTTTACATTGCGCATCGGAATTAGGTCAGAAACAATAGAATCAACAACGCGACCATCGTTATCAACATTGTGTGAAACAACTGTTTTTCCGATGCCGTCCGCATCTGCATATTCATATGATGCGACCGGTTGTTCAGAAATATTTGTATATTCGTAATCCACGTATTCAACATTTGATGCAGGAACGTCAACCGCAACCATGTCGTCCCATTCATATTCGTTCTCAGATGCGCGCGCGCCGCCCGCGCTAACCGCACACAACAATAATGGTAAAATAAAAATTCTTTTTCTCATGCTTTGAATTATATCATAAATTATACCTGTTTCAAAGATGAATTTTTTTATAATGACCTTAACCATTCCGTGATATCTATAATGTTTCGTGTTGGTGCAAAAGAACCATTACCACCAGGCGCATAATTAAAATCACGATTAATTATGTTTAACGAGATATCTGGAGCATCTTCAATTGTTCCAACAAATCCTTGACCACCGTACGATGCTCGACCGCTGGAATTTAAGAAATATTTTGTGTTTCGTAAATCGCCAATTTGTAAATCGAGAGCTTGGGCAATTTGTTTTAATTCTTGTGATCCATAGTGATTTTCTATATCAGATAAAGACCCCTTGTTAAACCAACCTGTTGGGCCTATGCCGAAAAAAACCTCCCACTTACCTGTTGGAACAGTGGTTTTTCCGGCTAAACCCGTAGAAATGTAAAAAGGAATTTGACGACCTTTGACTTCTACCATGACTATTGGACGACCAGAACGAGCACCAAACTCTGTTACATACACTGGATTGCCATGTATGTTGGTTAGTTGTCTGCGTTGTGATATGAAATCACCAAGTCGACTTAAATTGGCTGCATTTTCAGATGTTGCTGTTAAGAAATCATTCTCAGTATCAGACCAGCGTAAACCCAATTTGGCTGCATCGTCGTCTGATATAGCTACGACAATCTGTCGCCCATTAGAAGAACCATCTATTCCCATAGTTATGGCTTTTTTATTCGATATCATATTAAATTCATCATAGAAAATGGTTTCGTATTTATCGGATATCAATACACCATTCGACGTTTCTCTAAATCCAAGATTCAACAGTTGCTGTTTTGCAGAACTTAAAGAGTTGCCGATTCTTGTAAAGTACATATACCCGTTGTCTCTTGCGGTTAGTTGTACCCCTTGTGGTTTAAGGAATTCGTTAAGCTTGTCCCACTCTGATTTGCTTAGACGACTGGCTGGCAATCCTGCGGATGAACCGGTTTGTAGAAAATCATTCAAATATTTATCAAAATTTTGACTTGCTTTGTTGCGCAAGCTGGCAAAATCAGATAATTCAGCACCAATCCTTGTGAAGTACATGTATCCGCCATTTTCTCTGAGTTGTACGTTTTGCGATTTAAGCAAATTATTAAGTTCGTCCCATTCTGATTTGTTTAAACGGCCAGTGGGTAGTCCAGCAGAAGAACCTGTTTGTAAAAATTCATTTAGATATTTATCAAAGTTTTGACTTGCTTTTGATTTTAATCCTGTGAGACTTAATTTAAATGTCATTACGCGTTGACCATTCATAATTGTTTCGAACATTTCTACACCCTGGTTAGAAAGATGACGATTTAATGTAGCCCATTCACTTTGGGTCAATCTTTCAATAGGTAGGCCCACGTTGTTTCCAAGTGATAAAAATTCTAGTGCGTATGTTTTGAAAGATTTACTAGCTTTTAACTGTAATCTGGTAAATTCACTTACAGTATTATCGGCCTTAGAAAACCATTTTTCTGGATTAAACACTAATAGTCCGCCAAATAATGCGAAGCTTGCATAATTACGCATCGTTTTGGCAGTTGGAATAACATATACGATTTCTTGGTCTCCAACCATATCTGATATTTGGGTCATGCGTTTAATCAGTTCAGCTTGCACTTCAGGTGCCAGATTTTGAATTTGTGAAGTCATTAGTTTTGCATACTTGTTTAATACGGAACCCATACAGTATTTTTTTTGATTTTTAATGGGATCATTTCCGAATATAGAATCTTTGGTTATATTCTCACATTCTTCGGCAGCGGCCATAAATTCTTTGAAATCTTTATATGGAATTTCATCTTGCCATATTTGAACGGCTTCGAATGCAAGGTCGGTAACAATTGATACTATTACGGGAATTGTTGCGGTGCCTTCGGTTACAACAGTAATTGCGATGCCGGCAACAATTTCTTTGGCAAGATTAATTGCACGTTCAGTTGCAGCAGCACTTAGTATACAACCTCCCTTTTCTTGCAGGTATTTTGTTCCTTGTTCCCCGCGTGCAATTAACCTATTGCCAAGTTTGTTGCATTCTTGTTCGTCCAAACTACGGCATTTCTTTTGATCAACTTTGCCACCCAATTGAACGCATGCCATTTTGGATAATCCGGCATTTTTTGCGTAATCTTTATTTTCCGATAAATCCGCGAACAGAAAATCGATTGGTGAACCGTTGACATAGCATGTTAAAATTTCGCTGTGTTTTTTTATAAGACCGTCCAGTGCGACATTCGTGTAGTCGTGTTTGGTCGTTTTGTCGCAACTAAATTTTTCAAGTTTTATATTTTGTTGGCTTAATTCTTTTTGAACATATGCTTTGATACGATTCTCTACCTCTGGGCCTGCCACATATTGGACATCTTGGAATACTGTGTTATCTATGCCGTATGCACTGCGTTTGCCACCGGTTATTCCAAATACTTCGCAACGTTTGCCAAATTTTTCCGTTGTTATTATTTTTGATGAATAACCGAATCGTTTTAATGATTTGTTTATTTTTTCACATTGACCGATATCAGATGTTTTATATGCCAATGCACAATTAGAATCAGATGCAATGCGTTCAAGTGTGCAATCAGAATTTTGGAATTCTATGTTGTGCATTTTCCCAACCGCACGCAATGTTCCGGATATTATATCGCGGTCATTGGTTTCGGTTGTAGAGTTAAATTTAAATTCGTAATAATGTCCGCCGTCAACAGATGTACATTTAAGGTAACTTGCGCGTGCCGGTGGATTTACCTGACGTGTTTTTGGTGAACAAACCACGGTTTCTTTGTTTTTAAGTTGTGCGTATTCTTGCGCGATTCCGATTGCTTCGGACAATCGGACCCATGTGCCACGAATGGTGGCCCAAAAATCGTCCACACAATTTGATTTCCCTTTGGTGGCAGTTTTTTCGCAAATGGGATAAAAATATGTCATCAAATCATCACGAAATTTAATGCATGCGTTTTTGTCCAATCGACCGATTTTGCATACGGCTTCGATATCGGTTGCGGTGACTGTGCCATCGGCACTCATGCGTTTTTCCCATTCTTGGGTAACTGCATCGTAATCCATCACGGAAAAATTTTTTTTGATTGCATATTCCAATACATCGGCAAAAACAAATATCGGTGCTTGGGGTACCATCGGACCCGCAGCAAAAGTTTTACCACAGGCAAAAATTGCAAAGAGTGCGATTAAAAATTTTTTCATTTTAATGCCTCCGTACATTTTGTAGCGACATCGGCCACTTTTTTAATTGCCGATATTTGTGTTGCGTTAAATACCGTTGCAACACCCGATGCTACCGTTGATGCGCCCGCTAAAACATTTGATGCGGTGTTTAGATTTTTTTCTTTATCGGTGCGTGTTCCGCCTTCACCTTGGTTACGCACGGAATCGCTGTTTGCAATACCACTGGTTATTGTTCCGGTAAGTCCCGTTGTTGCACCAACAATGCCGGAAACCATTGCGCCCTTTGCGCGGGTATTTATCTTTGATATATCAACGGTTTCAAAACCTTCACACGCAGAAATTATTTTGTTCGCTTCACCAACATCCACACCATCAATCCTTGCACGACCACGCGCACGACGAAGTTCTGATATAGCGGTTTTACAATTATCAATTTGATTTTGTAAATCGCCATCGGTTGTATTTTTACCCGCAATTATTGCCCCCGCAACATTGGTGACCGTGTTCCCGGCAAGTAGTCCAGTGCGCCAATTACCCAAACTTTTTGATTGGCGGTCAAGTTCTTCAATTTTAGAATCTGTGTCTTTATCGTCGGTGGATTTTCCCCACAAATTGTCAAATTCGCGCTTTGCTGCATCGAGTTCTTCGTTTGATGTCGGTGGTGTTTCGTTTTGCATACGGCGTTCTTCGATTGCACGCAATTTTTCAAGTTTAAGTTTGTCGGCCAATTGATCTTTTTGTTCCTTTACAATACCAACAATCGTTGCACCGGCACCAAGTCCGGTTCCGACACCGGTTATTGCGGTGTTGATTCCCGCCATTTTTTTCAAATCAGCAAGATTTGCATCAATTCCAATACATGCGGAATATGTTTTTTGCAGTGCGGTAACCAAATCCGCTTCATCGGCATGCGCAAATGCCGGTGCAATGATACTCAGTAAAAAAAATCCCCACTTTTGCAACATTCTCATGCATGGAATTATATCATAAATTTGTTGGTTTTTATAGTTGATATTTTTTTGCGTTTATTTTAATTTTGCCGTGAAAGGAATTTTTTCGTTGCGGAATTTTGTGCGAATTTTTTTATTTCTGGTGCCGTGGGGCGCGTATGCGTATCCGACGGGAACACAGTTCGGGGTCGGGCTTTCCGCGACGACTGGGCTTAATGCCTTTACGGGGTATTTGAATAAAAGTGCTGAATCGTTCTGGGGCAAAAGGATAGGATACCGAATCGATTTTGCCGGAACAAAGATTGTGCGGTCGGGGATAAATTCGGCGGTCAATCATTTCGTTGGGGATAAAAATATAGAAATCGGCGATTCCATAGCGGTTAATGGTGCAGAGATAGAGGCGAAGCACTTTGGCGGAATGTTGGATTTTTATCTGTTTGGTGATACTTGGTTTTTGGGCGGTTGGCGTTTAAGTGGTGGGTACTATGGCGGAAAGTTTGATGTAACCGCGCATGTTGCCGGCGGTGATGAAAACGGCGAATTTGGCCTTGGGCATAATCGGTACAGGTATGCGGACGGTGCGTTTCGGGCAAGTGCAATGGCGAATTGGAAATACGATGGGCCGTATGTCGGAACGGGTTTTGATTTGGGATTGATTGCTGGGTTCAAGATTTACTTTGATGCGGGAATCGTCTTTACGCGCAAGGTGGCCAAGATTGATTTAGATGTACCGTCGGGCGACCTTTTTAAATGGAACGGTGCGGATTGGGCGCTGGTTGACCCGGACGAATTGGAACAGGATAAACAAGACGCGTTGCGCGATGCGCAGAGTGAGGCGGACAAGGTAAAGTTCTTTCCGATTGTAAAGTTGGGACTGATGTATCGTTTTTAATCAAAAAAACTTGCGTTTTTTATATAATTCTTTTAATATTTGTCGCGTTAAATTAAACCAAAAGGAATTAAAAATGGCATCTGTAACTGCAAATGATATGCGGGTTGGTTGGGTTATTTCGCACAATGGCCGGCGGTATACCGTAACATCTATTACCAAGGTTAAACCCGGCAAGGGTGGCGCGTTTGTTCAGGCGGACTTGCGCGATATTGATACGGGAAACAAGGGCGGTGACCGTTGGCGTGCCGAAGACAAAGTTGAAAAACTTATGGTCGAAGATGTGGAATGCCAGTATCTGTATTCTGATGGAACAGATGCGTATTTCATGAACCTTAATGATTATGAACAATTTACAATGCCGTTGGATGCGTTGGGGGAACAGGTAAAGTTCCTTGCACCGGAAATGACCGTGAAGACGAATTTTGTCGAAGGTCAACCGGTGTCTATGTCGTTGCCGAAAACCGTAATCGCGACGGTCGAAGAAACCGAACCGGCATTAAAGGGCCAAACCGCAACGGGCAGTGGTGGCAAGCCGGCAATCCTTGACAACGGTGTCCGTGTTCAGGTTCCTGTGTTCATAGAGCAGGGCGAAAAGATTGTTGTGAATACGGAAACACTGGAATATGTGGAACGCGCAAAATAAGTGTTAGTGGGTATCCGTCTTCGCTTCGCTACGCCGAGACTGCGCCAGGGCTTTGCTCTGGCTTGGTGTAAGTAGTTAGTGGCCAATATCAACGCGATGGCTCTATATGACAGAATCCGCCGTATAGGCGGATTTTCACTTACACTAACACTAACCACTAACACTATCTCAACTTATTCGCCGAACCCATAATGTTTGTTATCTCATTGATTGTGTTTTCATAGACCGCGCTTTGCCCCAGCCCAAGGTATTTACGTGGATTAAATTCATTTGGGTTTTCGGACATTTCCAAACGCACGCCGGCCGTGAACGCAAGGCGCGAATCGCTGTCTACATTGATTTTTGTAATGCCCATTAAAACGGCTTGGCGTAATTGGTCTGTGGGAATGCCACGTGCCGAGTCCAGTGTACCGCCATTTTCATTGATTGTGTCGACAAGGATTTTGGGAATACTGGATGCGCCGTGCAGGACAAGTGGAAAACCGGTCAGGCGATGTGAAATTTCGCGCAAGATATCGAATCGCAACTGTTCCGAATCGGAATGGCGTTTGTATGCGCCGTGGGTTGTCCCGATTGCGATGGCAAGTGAATCTATGTTCGTGCGCGCGACAAATTCCACCGCGTCATTTGGGTTGGTGTAAAGTTGATTTGCGGCGTGTGTGTTTTCATCTTCGTGGCCGCCGATGATGCCAAGTTCCGCCTCGGTCGTAACGCCACGCGCATGGGCATACTGCGCGACGCGTGCGGAAAGTGCGACGTTTTCGTCAAACGGCATGGCGCTTGCATCAATCATGACACTTGAAAATCCGATGTCAATCGCGTGGGCGCAGGATTCAAACGAATGCCCGTGGTCCAAGTGCAACGCGACCTGTTCGTTCGGCGATAGCCCCAGGCCCGCAATCATTGCCATCAACATATCATCGCCCATATATTCCAATGCCGATTCGGATACGGCCAATATAACCGGGGAATTTGTTTCGCGCGCCGCGGCCGATATCGCGACCAATGTTTCCATATTGTAGAAATTGAATGCACCAATGGCATACCGATGCGCCATCGCATGTGCGAACATTTCCGCCGTATTCACAAGACCAAACTCTTCGTAAAGCATGAAAAATCCCTCGCCATAGAAATTAGAGCAGATTTGCTTTTTGTGCAAGAAGTTTTTTAGTGGTTAGTGTAAGTGTTAGTTGGTAGTGAACCACACCCCGCCCAGTTTCACTGGGCACCCCTCTCTTCGTCGCGCCAAAGGCGCGACAGAGGGGAACTTTGCTTTCTGGAATAATTTCACAATTACGGATTAATTCCAGAGTCCCCCGCTACCCACTAACACTGGCCACTAACACTATAAAAAATCATTGACATGGCGGGTGGTTGTGCAACAATACACTCGAACGAATCGGGGGCCGGAGAGTTTTAACAAACAAAGGAAAAAAAATGCAAAAAATTTTGTCTTTTATGATTGTGGCCGGTGTTATTACAGGTTGTTCATACTATGATTATTATCGTGGCGGTGTCCGCTATGTTCAGCGCGGTGATAATTGTGTGTATTATTCAGAAGAATCTTCGGAAGAACAGTTTTCTGAAAAGGTCGAAGAATTTGATGATGAAAATCGCATCGTTTACAAAAATACCCGTTGTGAAGATTTGTTTGGGCGCGATAATGCGGGACGTATGGATCCTAATAAACGTCATGTCTTGGCACCTGCGGCGGTTGCGAATCGTAAACCAAAACCGGTTGTAAAGCCTGTGGCGGTTGCGCCGAAACCGGCGGAAAAACCATGCTGTGAATGTACGGCGGAATTGGTTCCGGTTTCAGGTCAGTTTTTCGCGTTGACAGGTAAATAAGTTTTGTTTGTTGTTGGTTGAAACACCACCCGCATGGGTGGTGTTTTTTTAGTGGTTAGTTGGCAGTGTAAGTGGTTAGTGGGGGCTAGAATTACTTTGTAATTATGGGTTTATTCCAGAAAACTAAAGTTCCCCTCTGGAAACCACCCACAAAAAATGTTGCACATTTTTTGCGGGACCCGATAGAGCGATGGCGGGTATCACCCGCCGGGTGTGGTAAAAAGACCACCCCGGCCTGCGGCCACCCCTCCACAGGAGGGGAACTTCGCGTTCTGGAATAATCGCCAACTTTTCTATTTGAAACCTTGTTTGTTTTGTGATAAAATTGGGGGGAAAAAGGAGATTTAATATGAAAAAGAAAATTTCAAAGTATTTTTTAATTGCGACAGCTTTTGTTATGGCGAATTTACCTGCGTTCGCGGCCGAAAATCAGGGTGCGTGCGATTTAATTAAAAGTTTGAAACCTGTGATTCAAACATTACGGACACTTGCGTTTATTGGCGCGGCGTTCGTTTTGATGGATTGGGCATGGGGTTGGATTAAATCTGGAAGCGTAGAAAAAGACAAGTTAAAGGACCAAGGAGTTGGTATGCTTGTCGGATTCTTTGTTTTGTTTGGTGTCGGATTTATCTTGCAATTTGTTGGATCAACTGCGGGTGCAGATTACTTTGGTTGTGTGAGGGATGCCTTTACGAAGTAATAGCCCCCAAACATAAAAAAATTCAACGGCGCGTTTGCGCCGTTTTTTATCGTACTTTTTCGTGAATGTATTTATTTACAAATTCTTGTTCACGCCGGGTGCGATCGGCAATAACTTCTTTTATTGATGCCAAAGACAGATTTTTCTTTGTGGAATCGTGCGCATCCGCAAAGTGTTTGCAAATTGAGAGCATTTCTTGCCGTGATACGGTGTAAAGGTTGTCGTATGTTTTATTACGTAAATTGTTGTATCGATTGACAATGTTTTCCAAAGCGTTTGCGTATAATGGCAATAATTTATGGTTCATATAATCTGTAATATGAGAATAATTTGGTAAGTCGTCATTTGTAGAATTATATTCTTTTGGAAACAACCAACTGTATAACAGAAGATAAAATTTTCCAAATTGATAATTTTGATTTATAAGAGTGCCAAGGATGCCATCGAGTTTTTTCTTGTATATTTTGACTTTTTCGCGGGCATCAATTCGTGATATTTCATTAACGCGGGCAACGATTGTGTTTAAATCTTGTTTGGGGTATATAAAATATTCTTGGTGAAAAGTTGTGTTGTTGTGCTTTCCGATTTCTTTCGTAATCGCCCATGCGGCATAGCGGGATATTTCGGCGGTCATGCTTTCATCAGTAACTTTGATTATGTGCATATGGTTATCAACAAGTTCAAATTTTTGCATTGGTAACATATCCGCCGGCGCGTATTCGCGTAAAATACTTCCGATGGTGGAACTGCTCTGGTAATCTTTTATTTCCAAATTTTTTACGGTGGACAAAACATCGGTTAGCAACCAAACATCAGTTCCGGTATTTGCGATGGTTGTTTGGGCAGGTATTTTTTGGGGCCACAAAGACGGAGCGGTGTATTCGCGTGCGATTGATTTAGTATGGCATGCGGAATTTAATGTGTCGAAAATATTTTGGTATTCCTGAATTTGCATTTTTTACCCTTTGTCTTCATCTGTGTTCGCGATTGAAAACAGGACCGATGAAATGAGTGATTGATATGGAACGTGATGTGTGTCCGCAAGTTCTTTTAGTTTATCCAAAACCGGACGTGGAATTCGCATATTTATAACAGCATCTGATTTATTAAAGGCGCGATAGGCAGCGTATTCCCGAAGCAGGGATTCAATGTTCATCACAAAGAGTTGCTGCATCACATTTGGCATAAGATTTTATCCTATACAAAGTTCAATACTTTCGTATCTACAACGCACTATACCAATGTATTTACAATTGTCAATACAAATGTCTAGGCCCTTGTGTTTACTGGGGTATTGGCTGTTGCGTGGGCGGTTGTGTTGTTGGCAGAAATGGTGTTTTGTGATTTATTGTCTGCGACGCAAGTCCTCGCTGCGCTCGGCCTGGATCCCGGCCTTCGCCGGGATGACGATGTTCTGGAATAAATGGATAATTATTGAAATTTGTTTCTTTTGTTATAGTATGCACCTCATGAAATCTGGTGGTTGTGTTTATATTATGACAAACAAAAGGAACGGAACTTTATATATTGGTTCCACTTCGGATATTATCGGTCGGGTGTTTGAACACAAAACCAAGGTCTATCCCAAAAGTTTCACCGCAAAACACAATCTAAATAAATTGGTCTATGTTGAATGGTATGACAGTTTGGAAAATATGGTTGCACGTGAACGCCAATTAAAGAGGTGGAATCGTAATTGGAAAATACGGTTGATAATAAGGCAAAATCCGAATTGGAAAGATTTGTATGATGATATCTTGGCTGAATACGGATTTGCACCATTTAAGCAATAATTCCAGAAAATCGTCATCCCGCGGAAGCGCGGGATCCAGTTTTTGCGAATGCAAAAACTTGCCCCGCAGGGGATAATGATGAATGGTTGTCTGCGACGCAGGTGCTCACATACGTTCGCACTGGATCCCGGCCTTCGCCGGGATGACGATGTTCTGGAATACTTTTTAATATATTTCCGTTTTGTCCGCTTGCACTTTTTTTATTTGTATCCTAGAATGCGGTCGAAGATATTTTTAAAAAGGAAGGAAAAATGTTAAAACGAATTCTCGCTCTGGCGTTTGCCATATTGTCTTTTGTAAATGTTGCACATGCGGAACTAAAGGTTGATATCGTTGCGGGTGGAATGGAACCAACATCGATTGCCGTGCAGAAATTTGAACTTGCGGGTGGGGCGCCGGCGGCGGATGCGGCGACCATACGCGATGTGGTAGAGGCTGACCTGAAACGCACTGGATTTTTCCATATTGTAAATCACAACGCTTTTCCGGAATTTGTAAAGTTGGACCAAATGCCGGCCTTTAAATCTTGGGCGGCGATAAAGGCGCAAATTTTGGTTACATCTAAACTAACACAGGAAAAAGGTGGAAAATATAAACTTGAATTCTTTGTGTGGGACATTCAATCCCAGGAACAGATAGAGGCGCAAAGTTTGGTCGCATCGAAAAAGTCTGTGCGCAGACTCGGGCACATTATGGCGGACGCGATTTACGAACGGCTAACGGGTGAGGTTGGGTATTTCGATACGCAGATTGTCTTTATCGCAGAAACTGGGCCGATTGATAACCGCACAAAGCGCATGGCGATTATGGATCAAGATGGATATGGTTTGCGCTATCTGTCCGATACCAAGACACTGGTTATGTCGCCGCATTTTTCGCCGAATATGCAATCGGTGGTGTTTCTATCATATTATAATGATGACCCGATGGTTTGGATTTTAGATTTGAACACCGGTGCACAAAGACGGCTTGGTAAATTTGGCGGTATGAATTTTGCGCCACGCTTTTCACCGGACGGGTCGCATGTGGCGTTGTCTTTGGTAAAGAACGGAATTACACATATATATGAATACGATATCGAAAATAATTTGCTGCGGCAATTGACTAATGGCAATTCGATAAATACCAGTCCGACTTATTCACCCGACGGTCGCAAAATCGCGTTTAATTCTGACCGCAGTGGTTCGCAACAGATTCATGTTCTGGATTTGAATACATTGGACGAAGAACGCATCACATACGGGGCGGGGCGGTATGCAACGCCGGCCTGGTCCCCAGATGGACAGTTTATCGCGTTCACGAAAATGGCGGACGATACGTTCTATGTCGGGGTGATGGATCCGCGCGGGAAAAATGAAAAGATTCTTGCCGGCGGTTGGTTTATGGAGGCCCCATCATGGGCACCCGGTTCGCGCAGACTTGTTTACTATGAAACGGAACGCACTGATGACGATATGGAACGCGTAAGCCATATTCGCAGTGTAGATATTACCGGTCAGAATTTATATGAAATCGATTTGCCCGATGGCGTGAACGGTTTGGAACCAACCTGGTCGCCAAGGTTGCCGTAATGAAAAAAATTTGTGTCGCCGTTTTGGTGTGTGCTTGGTCCGCGTTGGGGTTTGCTGTGCCGGCGCGGGTAGGGCACATTTTGGACGGCGACACTTTTTCCGCAAGTGTGAATTTGGATGCGGACACAACCGTTTCGGTGCGTGTTCGCCTGCGCAATGTTGATACGCCGGAAATGAACGGCGATTGTGAGTATGAAAGGGCGCGCGCAATCGCGGCGCGTGATAGACTTGCCGAAATAATCCCCGTTGGGTCGATGGTGGAACTTTCTAATGCCAAAGACGACAAATACCTTGGGCGGATTGATGCAAATGTGAAAAACGCGGCGGGCAATGACGTAGGTGAAATTTTAATTCGTGAAAAATTTGGCCGCAAATATAACGGCGGCCGTCGCCAGCCATGGTGCAAATAATTAATAAAAATGGGCGCATTTGCGCCCGGTTTACTTTTTATCAATTTTTAGTAGACCAAAGGTGTAGGTGGTGTTGTAGGATTATCTATGAAACATACCTGAACTTCGTAATGTGTTTGTGTCCACAGTGTTGTTGGGTGATTAAATACGTGAACCACGAAACATTCGTCAGGCTCTTTATTAGCGCATACCAATTCATTTATAAATTCGGCCACAACGGCAGTTGAAGAATCTTCTGCTGGTTCGTTGGTTTTCCATGTTTGACATGTCCATATATCTTCGCCATATGGTTTACTGTCTTGTAATACCATATGTGAACCCCGAAGGCGCCTTTGCATCTTAAGAGTACGATCTTGCGGATTATCGTAATCATAATCGCCTTGAAGGTCATATTTATGACACCAGTATTCGGTTTCATTGCGACAGAATACGCGTTCAAACTGGTCGATCGCGGCATCCGATGCGTTTGTTGAAATAGTAAAACCTTCCACTAGGGTTGTTGGGTTTTCATAGCTTGTTTGATGCCAGTGTACTTGAACTGGTGGAGTATATGGCATACATATAGTAAATTGTGTTTTCCAAATGGAACCCATACCACTCATTGGGCCGTGGTTAATTACATTGCAATCTTCGCTATATGTAAGATTATTAGCGGTACAGATATCTGGGATAATGAACCTGGACACTACTTCGTTCCAATCTGCCAATGTTGTTCTCCACGTATAACATGATAAATCTTTGCCGCTTTGTACGGTATAATATTGATTTACTAAATAAGTCTGAAATTCTGGAATATGAGGCGTTGTTTGATCTAAACGACATAAGTTGAAGCGCCATTTGTAAAATGGGGTTTCTGAGTGGTTCGAAACGCTTTCTGTAAGATTTATGGGATCACCATCCAGGATACAATCCCGGCCAAAAGTTAGATTGTTGATTTTGCATAATGTAGGTCTTATGAACATAGAAACAACATCTTCCCAGTCTGTTAAATTTACTTGCCACGTACCGCAAGAATATTGTGTGCCATCTATGGTTTTGTAGTACATGTTTAGAATCTCGTTATTGAATGATGGTATTTCATCCCTTATTTGTTGTAACTGTTCCAGGCTTACAAGATTGCCCGATTCTATTTTTGATGTTATGACTCTTTCAACGTCAACGACACCAAGGGAATTTTCTGCGTTCGCTTCAGCAGCATCGAGTTTGGATTGTAATTCTTCGATACGTGCATCGATATTATCTAGTTCTTGTTGTGCGGCGGCTTTATCTTTCACCTGTTGTGGGTTAAAGTTTTTGAATCCTTTGGATAACGCCATACGCGATTCAACCGATTCCGATTGGGTCGGTGTTGCAACCGATGTTGTTGTAACGATTGGTGTGGAAACGGATGTCGATTTTAAAGTCTGTGTGCGTAATGTCCCGGCACGTGCGGTGTTTGTTGTTGCCGTGGGCGTGGTGACCGTTGCGGTGCCACCAATTTGCGGTGCACGCAATGATGCCGCACCGAATGCATTTGTGACAATTGCACCGGCAACAGTTGCGGTTAAAAAGATTTTATTCATTTTCTCTCTCCGTTTTTTGTTTGTTGTTTAATAAATACCTGATATGAATTATATCATATATTTTGTCTATTCACAAGTGAGAGAATTGAATTTAATGCACTGAAAGCGGCTAGTTAACATTCGGTATAAATTCTAAATTCCGAATAAATAACTAGCCGTTGCTACTAAAACCAAACTTTATTTTACAATCAAATCTTTGCCGTGGGTTGTGATGTGCACGGTGTTGCCTTCGGTGATTGCGTCCGATAATATAAGGTCTGCAATTTTATCTTCGACCATTGATGTAATAAGGCGTTTTAATGGGCGTGCGCCAAATACTGGGTCATACCCATGTTCACCAAGCCACTTTATTGCGCTGTCCGACACGTCCAAATCAATGCGTCGTGCCGCCAACCGCGCCCGCAATCCGCGCAATTGGATTTTCACAATGTCCGCCATCACATCTTTGCCCAGTTGGTTAAAGAATATGATCTCATCAATACGGTTGATGAATTCCGGCCGGAACTGTTTGCGCACCGCGTTCATATCAGGCAGGTTACTGGTCATGATAATTATCGTGTTCGTAAAGTTCACAACATGACCTTGACCATCTGTCAAACGCCCATCGTCAAGGATTTGCAAGAACACATTAAACACGTCCGGGTTCGCTTTTTCGATTTCATCGAACAGCAAGACTTGGTATGGGCGTCGGCGGACCGATTCCGTTAGAACGCCGCCTTGGTCATAACCAACATACCCCGGGGGTGCACCAATAAGGCGCGCAACCGAATGCGGTTCCATATATTCACTCATATCAATTCGTGTCATTGCAGTGTCGTCGTTAAACAGGTATTCCGCCAGTGCCTTTGCAACCTCGGTCTTTCCAACTCCGGTTGGGCCAAGGAACATAAAACTGCCCGACGGCCGGCGTGGGTCCGAAAGGCCTGCACGCGAACGGCGAATCGCACGCGACACAACGGCCAAAGCTTCGTCTTGACCGACAACACGTTTGCGCAGTTCGTCTTCGATGTTAAGCAGTTTCGATTGTTCTGCAACAGAAAGACGTTCAGCCGGGACACCAGTCCATTTGCTGACCACCGCGGCGATATGTTCGGGCAGAACCGTTTTATATTCGCGCGATTCAGCATTCATCTTTTTGATTTTTTCTTCCAACTCTGGAATTTTTCCGTATTGCAACGCGGATGCTTTTTCATAGTCGCCATTACGCATCGCAGATGCAACCTCTGCCTTGGCCGCGTCCAGTGCCGCCATAGCATCCGACAGCCCGCGCATCTTTTCTTGTTCTGCACGCCATTTTGCGGTCATTTCCGCAGATTTCTTTTCTGTTTCTGCTATCAATTTTTCCAAATCAGCAAGGCGTTTTTTTGATTCTTCGTCTTTTTCTTTTTTTAATGCCTGTTGTTCGATTTTAAGTTGCATCAGATGTCTATCAACTTCGTCCAATTCTTCAGGCTTTGATGCAACCTCTATCCGTACGCGTGCGGCTGCTTCGTCAATAAGGTCAATCGCTTTGTCCGGCAAAAATCGGTCGGTAATATAGCGATTTGATAACCGTACCGCCGCAACAAGCGCGCTGTCCGCGATACGCACACCGTGATGGCCTTCGTATTTTTCTTTAAGTCCGCGCAAGATTGAAATCGTATCGTCAACGGTCGGTTCGTCGATATATACCGGTTGAAAACGCCGCGCCAGGGCCGGGTCTTTTTCTATGTATTGCCGGTATTCATCAAGCGTTGTTGCACCCAAACAATGTAATTCGCCACGTGCAAGCATTGGCTTAATCAGGTTGCCGGCATCCATGCTGCCTTCGCCTTTGCCCGCGCCGACAAGTGTGTGCAATTCATCGATGAACAAGATTATTCCGCCATCTGCATCTTTTACGGCTTTTAGAATTGCCTTGAAACGTGCTTCAAATTGACCGCGGAACATCGCGCCCGCCATAAGCGCACCCATATCAAGAGACAAAAGTTTCTTGTTTTGCAGGTTTTCTGGAATATCGCGCGAAATGATTCTTTCCGCCAATCCTTCAACAATCGCGGTTTTCCCAACACCCGGATTTCCAATCAAAACCGGGTTATTTTTTGTACGCCGTGATAAAACCTGAATAGTGCGGCGAATTTCTTCATCACGCCCGATTACCGGGTCCAATTTCCCGTCGGCCGCAAGTTTTGTAAAGTCTGTCGTATACTTCGCAATCGCTTGCTCTGGGGTTTCTTGCATTTCTTCTGGATTCATATTCAAGACTCCTTGTTATATCGTTGCTGTATATATAATTATCAAAATATTCTTTTCAAGCATATCGGAACAAAAACCGAAAAGATTACTTGACTTTGCGGGTTTTTTGTTATAAATTATCCCGGCAATTATAAAGGATTTGATATGCCACGTGTATGTAAAGTTACAGGTAAAAAAACAGAAGTCGGTATGAATGTCTCACATTCTGAACGTCATACAAAGCGCACTTTCTTGCCGAATCTGCATGTTTTGAAGTTCCATAGTGATATACTGGGACGCGATTTTTCGTTGCGCCTTTCGGCCGCAGGGTTGCGCACGCTGACCAAGCATGGCGGATTGGACGCCTATGTCATGGCAAAGCCGATTTCGCGCCTGACACCGGAAATGGCGGAGATTAAACGCGCGATTATCAAGAAAAATGGCGCACCGGTGAAACCCGTGAAAAAACCGGCGCACAAGGCGAATCGCAGTGCGCGTTTGGTGAAAAAAGTTGCGGCAAAGAAAACCGCAAAATAAAAGTCGTCTGGCCCTGTGGTGGAATTGGTAGACGCGCTTGACTCAAAATCAAGTTCCGCAAGGAGTGTCGGTTCAAGTCCGACCAGGGCCACCAAATATAAAAAACGCACCCGAAAGGGTGTGTTTTTTATATTTGCCGGTCGGACGTTTTTTGCAAACGTAGTGCGGCAAAAATAAATCGCATTTATGCGATTTGTCGTCATTCCGGATTTAGTCCGGAACCGACCAGGGCCACCACCAAAAATTGTTAATGCGCACAATAAAGTGCGCATTTAAAATTTTATGAAAGGTAAAATCTCCGGTAATTCTGGTAAAACAAAGTGCCCATATCCTGGAAAAATATGTGTTCGTATGGATGGTATATCAGCGATTATCTTATCACGACTTTTTCCCATTTCTTCTATATCATTATCAGAAACTAATAAATCAATTCCATTGATGGCCTGTTGAGCCAAGTTATTAATATCAAAACCAGTATAAAAACCAAATTTATTTACATGTCCAGTATCCATCCATGGCGCAACCAGTAAAATTTGTTTAACCTTTAATTCTGGGTGCAATGCCATATATTTTAGTATGAACCCGCCACCAGCAGAATGTCCAATCAAAATAGTTTCAGAATCTATTTGTTGGTGGTTCATAATTTCTGCCCATTCATCATATTTCATTAGAAATGTGTGGGCATGCGGAAACTTTGGAATTTGCATTATGATATCATGTTCTGCTTCCAACACAAACTGTAACCATTCTTTCCAACTTTTTGTCGGACTGTAAGTTTTTTGATTCCAATCAAAATCTGGTGGCAAAACACCATGACAAAAAACAGCGTTCATTTTAACATCCTTTGTATACCGTGTGCATTATATTGACATTTTGATAAAATGCAATAAAGGGGTATTAAAATATGACGGACTTATATGGTGTCGCCAAGAAGGTTTTTGATGAAAATATTGCAAAAATAGAACTATCGTATAGTTTAAATAAAGCAGTTGGTCAAGATTATATTTGTAAAACGTCAGAACAAACATTATCGGATGGTTACGGATTCTGCAGTGAACAGGTCGAATTGGCAGATTTTATTTTTAAGCAACAAGGGATTTTTGTTAATAAATACCAATTATTTGCAACACCACAAGATAACGAAAAGCTTGTAAAAATAGACTTGGCTCATTTTTTTATCGGTATTCCAAATGATCGGGATTGGATATTGTTTGAAACAGGTTTCAGGGTCAGAAATCGAGGCGGTGTTAAAAGATTTACAGACGAGGTCACTGGCTTGCAATATGTATTAAAACTATACGAACAAAGCTTGGTTGTGGCTGGCATAACTGGGATGAATTTTAATCTGTATAAATATAATTTTTCTGCTGTGAATCGAAAGTTTTCAATATTTGCTGACCAGGTTTTATCCATGGCGAAACGCGTGGATATAATTAAGCAGAAATAAACACTTGTTCAATTTTATTTGTTAGTGAAATAACAAACGTTTTTATGATGAAAAAGTATTTCTTCTGTGATACAATTCTGCGGTGAAGAAAGGAGAAAATATGAAAAAATTACTTTTGTTGCCGATTGTGTTGTTATTGGTTGCGTGTGGTAATAATAGGTATCAAGAAACAGGTCTGTTGTGTGAAGATGCAGAGCATAATTCTGGCGATGCGCAGATTACTTTGGATGTTGATGCGGACAAAGAAATCGCCAATGTTGTTGTGAATGGTGAACGTGTCGTGTTAAAATCCGAGGGTCAACAAGATCCAACCTATATCGCTTATTATGGTACAAATGCCGCGGGTGAACAG
>JAGCDW010000021.1 GCA_017650945.1 Alphaproteobacteria bacterium
AACAGAATCCATAATTTTCCACAAACCATCTGTTGTTTTTATACTGTCCGGCATAACCCCGGTATGTCTATATAACACATTGAAAACTTTATCTTGTATTTCTTTTTCTGACATATTTTACCCTTTGTTAACACACGAACACTCTACAAATTTCGCCCCAGTTGTCAAGATTTTTCGCGGGATTCCAGGCATTTTTTGACCGGTCCGAACGTCCGGCGATGATGCACCGTTATACCATATTTTTCAATTGCCGTCAAATGTTCCGTCGTCGGGTATCCGGCGTTTCTTTCCCAACCATACATTGGAAACTCCGCGGCCAATTCCCGCATAATCTTATCACGCGTTTCCTTGGCGACTATCGAAGCCGCCGCAATGGAAAGCGATTTCGCATCACCCTTTATAACCGCCCTGCCCCGCAACCCCGCCGGCACACGATTTCCGTCAACCAAACACGTATCCGGCGTTTGCCTCAAACCCGCCACCGCGCGTTCCATCGCACGCATCGATGCCCAAAGTATATTTAACTCATCAATTTCCGCCGGTGTGCACTGCCCCGTTGCCCAGATTGTATTGTTCGTAATCCAATCGTACGCGACCGCCCTTTGCGCCGCGGACATTTTTTTTGAATCCCTTATTACCACCGGAATTTCAATTTCGCGGTTCGGAAAAATTACCGCCGCCGCAACAACCGGACCACAAAGTGGACCACGTCCGGCCTCGTCGCATCCGGCAATAAAGTTTGCACCTATTTCATTTTCAATAGAAAAATCCGCAACCACAACCATATCACACCACTATATTGAATACGGAATATCGTCAATATCACTGCGAACATATTCATCTTCACTGCTGTACAATGGCCACTGTCCATCCGCCAAAACCTTTAGTGTCGTCAGCGGCTGATTCAAACGCGCCCGATAAAGCCACAAATTCGCCATCACTCGCTTTATATACCCGCGCGTTTCATACGCCGGAAAACTTTCGATATAAAGCAGCGGATCATCGGTCGAAAAAGATTTTTCAAACTTTACCACCGCACCCATACCCGCATTATACGCGGCCAACATTTTGATAATATTATTGTTCACATTTGGATGCGTCAACAAATCGACAATATGCTGTTGCCCAAGGAACATATTATGTTCAGGATTCGACATATCAATATCGGACATTTTCACCTTGTTCGCGCGCGCAACTAACTTCGCCGTCCCGGGCATAAGTTGCATCACACCCTTGGCACCCGCGCCAGATTTTACCCCCGGCCGGAAACCACTTTCCTGTTTAATAATGGCAAGCAACAACGCCCTATCGATAGACCAACCACCCATCGGTTCCCAATCCGGCAACGGGTATTGCGTAGTATAAATTACATCTTCATCAATTTCCAAAATTCCGCGGTCGCGAATAATACCCGAAGACAAAATCGACACGCGCGAAAGCCCATACGCCGTTGCCACAGAATTTATCGCATGCAAACCGCGGTCAGAAACCTTTGGTGTCATCATATATTTCAAATATTCTTCGGCGCGGTCTTTGCGATTCACCTGAAGCAACGCAAGTGCGATTTTTCCATACTTATCACGCCGCAACTCTTCGACATCGTCATCGGTAAATTCTTGTTCAAAGAATTCGTATTCCGGCACATCACCCAACATTGTCGCGGCCAGTGCCCCATAGAAAGCCATCGGATGCGCGGCGGCAATTTTCCAATATTTCCGCGCGGCCGAAGAATCATCGTTCAAATCCGCGGCACGCCCAGCCCAAAATGCGGCCTCGGTCTTTCTTGCATTATTTATATGTGGCAAGTCGAGAATATCCGCAAAATATTTTTCGCTTTCTTCAAAATCTTCTTCTTTGAATTCCAGCAACCCCATAGTCCACAAACCAAATTCAGAATCCGCATCGGCCGCAATCGTTCCCCATTTTTTTGCGAGTTCAAATTCACCGTTCGTATAATAGACATACGCCAACCGCCCTGCAAGCCGCCCATAATCAGACGCCGCCAATTTTTTCCGAAAACCTTTTTCTTCCAAAATATTTCGCGCCGTTTTAGTTGCGCCACTGCGAATTGCCTTTCTGAACTTTGTGATTTTTTTGTCGGTCGCCCCAGAATAATTTTTTTCCGTCCACGTTTCCGACTGCGCATTTTCAATGGACTGATTCCCCGACAGCATCGCCGGCACAACGGCCTTTTTTACTTTTGTTTTTTTGCGCCCTGCCAATTTTTCAACACGCACCGCGCCCGGCATATCGGCATATTTATCCATCCACGCCTTCGCCTCGGCCCCTTTGGTTTTATAGGTTTTAGAAAAATATTTTTGATATAAAACCTCGTTCATCAAAATCGGGTCAGCAATTTGACGCTGCAACTTTTCCGCGGCGGAAAATTTTTCAGAATCTTGCAAAGTAAAAATTTGCGAATATAAACTTTCGTCCGCATCGGACAAGACATCGATTTCAGTTTTCGCAAACGCAACCGTCGCGCACAGCACCGAAAAGATGAACAAAAAAATTTTTTTCATGAAAATTCCCCCCGCCCGTCAGAACAATGTTGTCTTTGGCAATTTGCAAACGATTGTTTCGTCGGTTACCTCTGGTATAGTATCGATAATTTTCTTAAAGTCCGATATTTTAGAGAACTTACGATACACGGACACAAAGCGCACAAATGCAATCGGGTCAAGGTTTAGCAGCGAATCTGAAACCATTTCACCGACCTGGGCGCTTGTTACAACATCATCAACATTTTCGGTTTCAAGTCGTCGTTGAATCGACGCGACCAGGCGTTCAATCTGCTCGTCCCCGACATCACGATTATGACATGCAAGTTTTATACTGCGGCGCAATTTATCCCTATCGAACGGTTCGGTTTTGCCACTATTTTTTTTCACGACCAAGTCGCGCATTTGCACACGTTCAACCGTTGAAAACTTCGCACCACATTGATTACACACACGGCGGCGGCGAATTGTTCCGCTTTCCATATCCGGCCGTGAGTCAGCCACACGGCTATCAGAATAATTACAATATGGACATCTCATACTGCATAATGTAGCAATCTGTTGCGATTGTGTAAAGCAAATTTTATTTCGAAAAAAATGCATTTTTTATAAAAATCAAGACCTTTTTTTCACAAAAGCATCACCCACGCAAAATTTTTTACCCCCCAAATATGGTATAATTAGTCCTGGACGAGAGATTCAATGAACAAATACCTTAATCAAATCTTGATTGGCGATTGCGTGGAAATTATGCGCGGAATTCCGACAGGTTCGGTTGATGCGGTATTTGCAGACCCACCGTATAATTTACAACTTGGGCAAAAGACACTTTATCGCCCCGAAGATCAAACGGCTGCGCGCGCGGTGCGGGACACATGGGACGCGTTTGAATCGCCCGAACAGTACAATAAATTCACGCGCGAATGGATGACCGAATGTAAACGTATCTTGCGTCCGACCGGCGCAATGTGGACAATCGGTTCGTATCATAATATTTTCCAGGTCGGCGCAATTATGCAAGAACTGGGGTTTTGGATTTTGAACGATGTCGTATGGGTTAAAACAAATCCTATGCCGAACTTTCGCGGCACGCGATTTACGAACGCACATGAAACATTGATTTGGGCAACGCCGACCAAGACCGGCAAATACACTTTCAATTATGAAACGATGAAGAAATTAAACGGCGGCAAGCAAATGCGTTCTGATTGGGACATGAACATCTGCCTTGGCGAAGAAAGGTTAAAAGACGCAACCGGCAAAAGTTTACACAACACGCAAAAGCCAATGGATTTATTGCGCCGTGTAATTTTGGCATCAACAAAACCGGGCGACATAATTTTGGACCCATTTATGGGTTCGGGAACAACCGCCGCCGCCGCGCGGGAACTTGGGCGAAAATTCATCGGCATCGAACGCGAAGAATCTTATGTAACGGCGGCACGCGAACGCGTTGCGAACGTTAAGCCAATCGACCTTTCCGATATCGAAGTTTCAAAACCAAAGCGCGACGAAATCCGCGTTGCATTCCGCGAACTTATCGATGGCGGCCTGCTCTATGCCGGACAAACATTGGTCAGCCCGCGTGGCGAACGCGTTATGATTGCGAACGACGGAAACCTGGTGCACAGTTTATATGGCAAGGCATCAATCCACGTCATGGCGGCGCGCATTCAACATTGCACAAGTTATAACGGCTGGGACTATTGGTCGGCACAAAAGCGCGACGGTTCACTGGTATCAATCGATGAATTGCGCAAATACATCCGCAACATAAAATCTGGAATTAAAAAAGCCGCGTAGTGTTAGTGGTTAGTGTTGATGGTTGGTGAATCATCATCCCACTTTTTTTCTGTGTCATTCTGGCGAAGGAAGAAAATGAGATGATGGAAAAAACAAACGGCGCATTCCGCGCCGTCGTTTCATATATGTATTGTTTTATGTTGGTTATATGTTGATTTTACCTCCACATACATGGGTTGTTGTATCGCAACCGTTATACCCACTGGGGCAATCAGAATTTTTGTCGCAACCGCATATAGTGTTGCCTTCTCGAAAAACACCACTGCAACAATCCGATGCAGAACCACCTTTAGATACTTCTACGCCATACGCCAAACAACTCGGTGCGGCCGCTTGCGGTTCTTCCAAACTATACAACCAACAATAATTATCATCGTTCGCATGTCCATCAACATACCCCGCACAGGTAAGTTTTTCTTGTTTCGTTTCTACAAATCCCGCGGTTGCAAGTTTACCCGAATCGGTTGATGAATTATACGCCTGCGAACCATTATACACACCAACCGAACCAACCTGTCCCGCCGTGCCGGTATATGTAACAACATTACCCGATGTTCCCGCGGCAATAATATTTTGTTTCAGCGCAAGTCCCTGTGCCAATGATGAACCGGTTATGTATTTATCGTAATCGCCGGACGGCCACATTCCTTTATTGCTAAAATCCGTATCATATGCATTAACGGCACTGGTCTCTGTTGATGTCCAGGAAAGTGTGTTGTTAAGGCTGGTCCATATATCACTTAAATCAGTTGCCACAGCACGAACCGTTGGAACAAAGTTATCATAAGTTGCGTCGGTAAGATCTCGAAAACTTCTACCAGCTTCTCCTAATGATCCTAAATTCACGACACCAACCGTATTACCATTCAATGCGGTCCCGGCGGCATTAGTCAAAACCAATGCGGGAACATAGACATTTAGGCTTGGATCTTTTGGTACCTCAAGAAACAACACCTTGTCCGTGGTGATTTTATCTTGTTTTGTGGTATCGACATAGTATTTTGATGTGACTGTTTTCTGATCCAATAGTTCCTGGGCCGTTGGATCCGCCACCGCCGGCATTGCAACCACCGCCGC
>JAGCDW010000022.1 GCA_017650945.1 Alphaproteobacteria bacterium
CCAAATTTTATCATACTGCGTGGCATGTTAAATCTTTATCTTTGGATACAGTTTTTTCACGTTTTTCATTACTATATCACACATTTTTTCAAATGGAACTTTTTTTATTTCCGCCAAAACACGCGTCGTATCAATTACATAGGCCGGTTCACAAATACAACCGCGGTGTGGCACGGGCGCACAATACGGGCTATCGGTTTCAACGACCAGGCGGTCGAGTGGTATCCGCGAAAACGTTTCACGGATGTCGCCCGCGTTCTTGAAAGTCAAAATACCACTTGCCGAAAAGAAGTATCCGCGGTCCAGCATTTTCTTTGCCATATCATAACTTGATGTAAAGCAGTGCATCACGCCACCGATGTCCGGATATCGCGACAGAATTTCAACTGTATCACTTTCGGCATCGCGAGTATGGATTGCAACCGGCAATTTCGCCCGCCGCGCCATTTCCAATTGCCTTTCAAACAGTTCGATTTGCGCCGCCCGCGTATCAGTCGCCATTTCGTGGTAATCGAGTCCGATTTCCCCAACCGCCAGCACACGCGGATCGGACAAAATTTCGTCAGTAATATAATCCGCCGGATTTGTTCCCGCGTGTTCTGGGTGAATTCCGATTGTTGCAAAGACATTATCGTATTCGTGTGCCAACTTTACCGCCGGCAAGATATCCACCGGGTCCGCCGTCGGGCATATCATATAACCCACCCCCGCCGCAACCGCGCGCGCCATTATCGCATCCGCGCCACCAACGGACGAAAAATCATAGGTCAAATGACAATGTGTATCTATAAGCATTTTTGTATTTCCAATATAATCTTAAAAATTGATATTTCGGGTTCAAGGTTCACGCGCGCAATATCCGCAATCGCCTTTGTCGCCACCGGGTAAAGTTCCGCCAGGTTAAAGTGTGCGATCACATCCAATAAAATTCCATAAAGTTCCGGGTTCGGCGCAATTTGCCGCGCAAGGTTCATCGCGTCTGATTGGGTTGCACGCTTGTTAGTTACAAATTCAACCAAACTTTCATATATCGCATCGCCACCCGATTGCTTTAAGTTCGCGATGCGGCCAAATGACCCGTTGGCAAGTTGCAATGTTTCATCATCAACTATTTCATCCGGCATAAACCGCGCGCAAAGCCGCCGCAAATCAGAAATCGACAGCGGACGCATCTTTTCCACGCGGGCACGCGAACGAACGGTTGGCAAGACACTTGATAATTGATGCGTAACCAGCAAGAATAGTGTTTTTGCCGGTGGTTCTTCTAATAACTTTAATATCGCGTTCGCCGCCGCAGTGGTCAGCGCGTCCACAGAATCAATCAGCACCACGCGCCACCCGCCCGACATGGACGAAAGTTGCATTTTCTCAATAGTCGCGCGCACCGTATAGACCGATATGGATTTGCCGTCTGATTTTACTTTGCCATCTTTATCAATATTTCGGTCCATATCAATTATAAAAAAATCGCCGACATTACCATATACCATACGCGCAATTTGATATGCCAATGTCGCCTTGCCAATGCCGCGCGGGCCACATAGCATCCATACCGGATGCAACGGATGAACATCACGATTTTGCCACGCATCCATGAATACACGCAGTGTTGTATCATGTCCGATTGTGTTATTGTTATCCATCGGATGCGGAAATTCGTAAACGGGCATATTTGATTTGCGTGCCATTTAACGCCCCGTTAACATTACAAAAATATTACGCCATACGCGCGCAAAGAAACGCACACGTCCAACATTATTTTTCGCAATTAGATTTGTTCGCGCAACAACATTGCCATCGCGTTCGGCAATAACCTCGCCCAACACGTCGCCGGCATGAATTGGTGCGGGCATCGGGTCAGTATATCGCGCAAGCACGCGGACACCGTTCAAGCCACTTTCCTTTGGCGTGGTTATTGCAAATGTCCGGTCAACCGTTCCCATTACAGTCCCATTGCGGCCGTACCAAACCGGAACCGCCGTTACATCATCGCCCGGGCGATAGAAAACTTTCGTTGTCGTTGTATTAAACCCGTGCGTCAGCAGCGATTTCATTTCCGCCGCCAATGCATCGTGCCCTTTGCCATGGAAACCATTTATAACACCGATTAGACGGCGGCCACCGGCGGTCGCACTTGCCACCATGCCGTATCCACCCTTGTCCGTGTGCCCGGTTTTAAGGCCGTCCGCGCCTGGCATAATGAACAGCAATTTATTATAATTCACCGTGTGCGTTTTGCCCCAATCGCGACACCAATCGGTCTTGTATTCACCAAACTCAAACCGGCGTGTGGCAAACATCGGGTATAAATCCGGGTAATCAGAAATAATATGATACGCAAGGGTCGCCAGTTCCCGACTCGTCATCAAATTCCTGTCGTTGGGCAAACCGCTTGCGTTGCCAAAGGTTGACAGTGGCATACCAATTGCGCGCGCCTTGGCCGTCATCATATCCGTAAACTTTTCTTCCGTCCCGGCCAATTTTTCCGCGACCACGACCGATGCATCGCCCCCGGATAAAACAATCAGACCCAAAATCAAGTCACGGACGGAAATATCCTGGCCTGCGGAAAGGCAAATCTTGCTTGCCGGATACCAGACAGGATCTTGGTAATCCGCATTTTTCCCAACCGGAAAACGGTCGTCCAAAGATATCTGGCCCGATTTGACACCATCGAACAAAACAGCCAGCGTCATCAATTTCAACATTGACGACGGCGGCATAAGTTCATCGGCGGATTTAGACACAATTTCCGCCCCGGAATCATAGTCCAGCAAAAACGCAGATTTTGCCTTGGTTTTATATTCCGCAAATGCCGGTGTGGCGCAAAGAATCAATAAAAATGTGATTATTTTCGACTTCATGATATTCATATAATAACAATATCCGAAACCTTTTCAAATGATTTTTTAATTTGAATGTAATTAAGAAGGAACGGGTTGATTATTCCAGAACGGCGTCACACCGCTGAAGAGCGGTGTCCAGTCCGAGCGTAGCGAGAACCTGCTCCGCAGGAGCTTTTTCATTGTGAAACAATGAAAAACATGCATCGCGGACATTTCAAGTGCGACGCCGCATTCGCGTTCATCGCATTCCCTGCGGGGCAGGTTTACGGCGTTGCCGTAAACTGGATCCCGCGCTTCCGCGGGATGACGCGTTCTGGAACGATCACCACCTTTTTAACTATGCCGTAATGTGATTTTTATAAAAAGAAAACGCCCACGTGGTTCGTGGGTGTTTGGTTATAAATTGCGTTAACGTTTTGGACCAAAGAATTCTTCCCTGCGCACCGGCGGAATCTGACTAAATTGAACCGGTGTCATAATTTTTTCAAGTACAGGCAATAAATCCCCGCTAAATTCTGGCAAATCAGAATGCGCAACTTTGAAGTTGTCCGGGTCAACGACGATGGTATTACCCCCGGCATTCGTCAATACTATTTTGTTTTCCCATGCACATTCAATACTATAATTTTTATCAGAACGAGAAAAAATATTACGTTTTATCTCGTAATCTGCATACATCGGTATTGTTTTTACACGATTAAACAAATTATCAAATGTCACTCTTTCCTTGCCAAATACGATACAATAGTTCGGCGCCATATCAGTAAAATTTTGTTGTCCCGGTTTTTTAAACACCATAAACCGATGTGCTATCGACAACTGTGCCAACGCTGAGTGCAAATCTCCACCAATTTGTTTTGCGCAATCGTGCGCCGCAGATACCATATACATCACACTCTTGGGTGTTATATCATATCCTTCCGCACGTCTATTAACCTTTTCAAATCCGGGGCTATACGTAGTTATATCTATATAAAACCAATCACCATAATGTAATTGCATTTTGCATCCTTTTTATTTGCTCTCCGCCCCCCGTGTGTGGGCATTATACATGATTTTTCGCAAAATCAAATTTTTTTAATTTGCTTTTTATATTTAATGGGAATAGAATGCATCGGTTTTGAAAAAGGGGGCGGATATGTTTGATACGGAAAAATTAAAGTCTTTTTCTTGGATAAATGTTGCGAACCCCGATCACGACGATTTTGAAAAACTGCAAGACGAATACAAAATTGATGAAGACACTATATCTGACATATTGGACCCCGATGAACAGCCGCGTATAGAGGTTGAAGACGATTACAAGGTTATAATCGTTCGATTTCCTATTGTTAACCGCGAAACTGATACCCAGTGGCATACCGAGCCGCTTTCCATTATTTATTCGACCAATCGCGTTATTACCGTATGTCGCAAGCGGTGCGATATTTTGGACCGTATTAAAAAGTCTGAAAAAACTTCGCGCGAAGAATTTATTTTGAACATTATGTATTATATCGCGGAATCTTACCTGCGTTGCCTTAAAGAACTAAACCGCCGCGTGGTGGAATCCAAGAAAAATTTGCAACAGCAAATCAGAAAGCGCGAATTGTTGGCGTTACTGGATGTGGAAAACAGTTATACATTATATATGACCGGACTAAAAGGCAACCTTTCGGTGCTGGATAAATTGGAAAAGGTGCGCGGGTTCGCGAAAAATGATGAATGCGTGGAACTGATTGAAGATTCGCGGATTGAACTGTCCCAGGGGATTGAGGTCGTAACCAGTTACACAAAAATGCTAAAATCCATCAAGGAAACATTTGAAAGCGTCATCAATATGGATTCGAATACTTACATTAACCGCCTTACTATGTGGAACATTATTTTAATGTTGCCTACATTGGTTGTGGGGTATTATGGAATGAATGTTGCCCTGCCCTTTGCGGAACACGGCGACACTGGCGTTGTGATATTTGCGATTATTATGGCGTTGCTTTTGGGGTATGCGCTGTTTATATTCATTCGCCGCCGGATTGTTTAATTTAATGCGGCGAGAATTTTTACAAAGTTTTTATCGGCGTCCGGGTCGGTTACATCAATATCAGAAAACTTTATCCCCGGGGCACCGCGCAGCCATTCTATCGCCGGCATCGTTATACGCCAAAAGTTATCAAGCCGCCGGCGAACAACGTCCGCGTCCGCATCATCTGCACGGTTGCCACCTTCACGAATACGTTTTTCAATGCGCGAAAGCATAACCGATTCCGGCACATCCAAATAAATTACACGAATATCGAACTTGTTTGAATAATTTTCGACAATCCATTTTGCCTGGCCCAACGTCCTTGGAAAACCGTCAAGAATCATGTCGGAACTCGTATCAAAATGCGTGGCAAGCAATTCAAACAAATCGGAATCCGGCACCAATTCCCCGCGCGCAATAATCCCGGCGATTTTTGATTCCGGCGGCAAGCCGCGCAATATCGCGCCCGTTTCAATATATTCATATTGTCCGCGTTCCATAAATTTTCGCGCAAAAGTGCCCTTGCCTACGCCTTGGCCACCCATCATAAGAATCATTTTCGGTTTCATCGTGCTTCCTTTTTTATCGCCCATATTATACCATAAAAAAATCCCCATGGCTATGGGGATTTTTCGTTTTGAAAACGCACAATTATTATTTCTTGCTGTTTTCAATGGCGGCACCAAGAATATCGCCAAGGACAGAGCCACTGTCGGCCTCGTTCGCGTATTCTTTGACCGCTTGCTTTTCAAGTGTGACCTGCAACGCGCGGATGGACAATTTAACATTGTTACCTTCCACGGATACCACAGATGCCTCTACCGTGTCACCAACCTTGAACTTGGATGTATCCTGTTCAGACTTTTCGCGCGATAAATCGGTACGACGAATGGTGCCTTTGATGTCGTTCGGCAAATCCAAAATCAATTCATCAGGCGTAACCTGAGACACAGTGCCGGACAAAACAGCACCTTTCTTGATAGATGCCGCATTGTTGTCTGCACCCGCCGTCAATTGTTTGATACCCAACGTAACACGTTCTTTTTCCGGATTGATGTCCAAGATTTTCGCGGTCACTTCTTGGCCACGGACGAATTTCTTTAATTCTTCTTCGTCCAAACGGTTCCAAGACAGGTCGGAAATGTGAACCATACCGTCCAATTCCGGTGTCAAAGCGACAAACAGACCAAATTCGGTTGTATTCTTAATCGGCCCGGTGATAACATCGCCGACATTGTGTGTTTCGGCAAATTGCTTCCACGGGTTTGGTTGCAATTGTTTATACCCCAATGAAATACGACGTTTTTCTTGGTCGATATCAAGGACCATAACGTTGACTTCCTGGCCATTTTGCAAGACCTTGGACGGGTGGATATTTTTGTTTGTCCATGAAAGTTCGGACATGTGGACCAAACCTTCGATATTATTCCCAAGGTCGATAAACGCACCGTAATCGGTAACCGATGAAACCTTGCCCGTAACGGTATCGCCAACATTGAACGCGCGTGATGCGGTTTCCCATGGGTCTTCTTCCAATTGTTTCGCGCCCAGTGAAATACGATGTGTTTCCGGGTCGAATTGGATAACCTTGACCTTTATCTTTTCGCCAACATGCACCAATTCACGCGGATGATTCACGCGTTTCCAAGACAAATCTGTAACGTGCAGCAAACCGTCAATACCGCCAAGGTCGATAAACACGCCGTAATCGGTGATATTCTTTACCGTTCCTTCTAATACCGCGCCAAGTTCGATGTTCTTTAACGCCTCTTTCTGGGCAGCCGCGATTGTGTCAGATTGTATCGCGCGACGGGAAACAATTGCGTTTGTGCGCAGCGCATCCATTTTCAACACGCGGAATTTGTCTTTCAGACCAATCATAGATTTCGCATCGCGGATTGGTTTATGGTCAACCTGAGATGACGGCATAAACGCAAATACTCCATTGATATCGACGGTATAGCCACCACGAACGACATCGATAATTGTTCCCTCTGGGTCTTCGCCGGCGGCAACGATTTTTTCAAGTTCCTTCCATGCCTTTTCGGCGCGCGCCTTGGCATAGGACAAGACCGCCGTTCCTTCGCGTGATTCATAGCGTTCGACAAATACGTCGATAATGTCGCCGACCGCCGGCACAGATGCGCCAAATTCTTTTAATGGAACGCGACCTTCGGATTTAAGGCCAACATCAACGATTACGAAATCGCCACGGATATCTTTGACCGTACCCTTGGTTGCATACCCCTGTAAAGTTTCTTGTTTGCCATAGTTTTCATCAAACATTTTGACGAAATCTTCATTGGCGATTGGATTAAATAAATCTTTGGATAAATCTTTCATTAGAATTCATACAAAGTTTGCCATCGCAGCCATATTCTAGTTCAAAAAACCGCGAGGTCTTGCGGGGTTAATCGGACTGATTCCGCGCCCGCCCACGAAATCAGCACGCATTATATAGAGTTTTTTGACAAAAATCAAGTGTTTTCATAAAAAATCCCCCTTCTGGGGGAAGTTTATTAACAAACCGAATATTATCTTTCCATATCGGCAAGTAATCTGATTTTGTTATTGGCTATACTGCCCATAATAGCGGTACGAAAATCAGGTCTGCGACGACTTGTCATGACACTTGCATCAGTGATTACCCAACGCGGTAAAAAGCTAACACCTTTTTCCAAACTTGAATAATTCGCACGAAACAACCAATCAGACCAAATATTATCTTCAGACCTTGCGCGCATCCACACATAACGACCGTCAATAGCCGGCTTTGGATTACCCGCAATTCCATATTTGCCAAATGTATCGGACTGCATAAGTTGAACTTCTATGATGTCATCTATCAAACAGCGCGAAAAATGATCGATATTTTCGATTTTTTCACCGTTGTAACGCGTAACAGGGACATCATCTACAAATACCCCCATCGGATTGATGGTAAGAATTTGACCTTTTTCCAAATCGTTTGCCATTATTTACCCCTTTGTTTTATTATGACGAGGAGTAATATAATACAAAACATGCTTGTTGTCAAGATATATTTTAATTGCTTTTTATAAAATTTTGTGGTATAATACTTCTCGCAGAAGCGGACGATTTTATCGACCGTTTTTTATTTAGCCGTGCATTGTGCGCGGCTTTTTGTTATAACAAAAAGGAGAAAATATGCAAAAAGTATCATACATGGGGAACGGTGAAACAACTGAATTTAATTTTACCTTTCCATATTATGAAAGTACAAACATTGTCGTAACCAAAAATGGCGCAGCCACGACCGGTTACCAAATTGTTGGGACATCGGGTGGTTTGGATGCCGATATCCCATATACTGGCGGCAAGGTTGTGTTTGAAACCGCGCCGACCGTGATGGATAGTATAACCATTGCCCGCAGTTTACCGCTTTCGCGGACAATTGATTATCAACCAACGGCAAAAATCGACCCGACAACGGTCAACCAAGATATGAATTATCTTATGGAAGTGTTGAAAGA